>JACQVL010000111.1 GCA_016209865.1 Candidatus Latescibacterota bacterium
ATCCGTAGGGGCGATCCTTGTGATCGCCCGCATCGGGGCGAATACAAGATTCGCCCCTACAGGTTTTTACCGATTTTGGTCGTCAAAATTCATAAGGTTTTTGCTTGTCACTCGTCACTTGTCACTCGTCACCGCTTTCTGAGAAAGAGCAGGTGTCATGCCTGAATTACGACACGACCCGATTCAACGTCGCTGGGTGATCATCGCCACGGAACGCGCGCGCCGGCCGTCTGACTTCCGGGTGGACGAGCCGCGCTCTGAGATGGCGGTCTGCCCGTTCTGCGAGGGGAATGAGGACAAGACGCCGCCCGAGATCTACGCCATCCGGCAACCCGGAGGGATACGCAACGGCCCGGGCTGGTCAGTCCGAGTCATCCCCAATAAATTCCCGGCCCTGGGGATCGAGGGGAACCTGGACCGGCGCGGCGTGGGGATTTTTGATGCGATGAACGGGGTCGGGGCGCACGAGGTGATCATCGAGACGCCCGACCATCACCTGAACCTGTCCGACCTCCCGGTCGAGCACCTGGAATGCATCCTCTCCGCCTACCAGGAGCGAATCCGCGACCTCGTCAAGGATGTCCGGCTGCGGTATATCATGATCTTCAAGAACTACGGAGTCACGGCCGGGGCGTCCCTGTCCCATCCCCATACGCAGCTCATCGCCACGCCCGTGACCCCCAGGACGGTGGCGATGGAGTTCGACGCGGCTCGTGACCATTACCGGCTGAAAGAACGCTGTCTCTTCTGTGATATCATCAACCAGGAGATCATCAGCGGAGATCGGGTCGTCAGCCTGGATGACCATTACGTCGTGCTGACCCCGTTCGCGTCGCGCTTCCCGTTCGAGACGTTCATCGCCCCGCGCGAGCATCAGTACGATTTTACGATGGCCTCACGCCAGCAGATCACCAGCCTGGCCCGGACGTTGCGATCCACGCTGGCCCGGTTGAAGGTGAGTCTGAACGATCCCCCGTACAATTTCGTGTTCCATACCGCGCCCAACACGCAGATGTACCCCCGCCGTCCCGGCTACTGGCAGACGATCGAGTTCGATTTCCACTGGCACATCGAGATCATACCCCGCCTGACGCGGGTGGCCGGGTTCGAGTGGGGCACCGGGTTCTACATCAACCCGACGCCGCCAGAAGACGCGGCTGAATACTTGAGGAATGTAGAAATTCCATAACTCAGTGACGAGTGACCAGTGACGAGTGACGAGTAAAACAAGAATCAGAGTAAGAGAAAAATTTCTTCATCCCCTGTTTCTGACTCCTTGTTGTTGCTTGTCACTTGTCACTCGTCACTCGTCACTCGTCACTACTTTTATGCCTGACGATGCCACGACTCGTGACCTGGTCGCGTTCCTTCGCCAGCACGAGCACGACATCTTCTCCCGATGGGTGGAAGAGACCGAACGGCGGGGCGGGATCGACATCCTGGCGTTGCCGGTGTCGAGAGACGCGGCGACCCGGTGGCTGTCCGTCCTGTTCCGGCTGATCGTGCGGCATCTCGAACGTCCCGACAGCCTGGCCATCCGGGTGTTCATCCGGCGGTTCGTGCATCGTGAAGATCAACGGCAATTCCCGATTCACGCGGTGCTCCGAAGCCTCATCATCCTGAAACGGATCATCATCGGGCTGCTCGTCCAGTCGTGCCGGGAGAACCCGGAACGGCTGCGGGTGATGTGTGATACGGTCGAAGCGGAGATGGACGACACCCGGCTTCTGGTCTTCGATCTCTACATTGCCCAGCAGGAGCGACAGATCGGGCAGCGTGAACGGTACCTCCAGAGTATCATCTCCAGTTCGGCCGATGCGATCATCATCCTGGATGGACAGCTTGTCGTCCGGTCGTGGAATCGGGGGGCGGAGGCGATCTACGGGTATAGGGCGGAGGAGATGATCGGCCAGTCCTTCATCAAGCTGGTCCCGGAGGAGTTACTCCAGCAGGGAGAATTCGAACGGATCATCAAACGAATTCGTGAAGAAGGGTTTGTTCAGGGGTATGAAACGGTCCGGCTGGCCAAAGGCGGGCGGCGGGTCAACGTCGAGTTTACCGCAACCGCCCTGGTTGACGAGCAGGGGAACCCGACCGGGTTCATCTCCAGTATTATCCGGGATGTCACACGACGGGTAGAACTGGAGCAGCGTCTGGAGCGCAAAGTCGCTGGCCTCTCCATCGTCAATGAGATCGGGCGGGCCCTCCAGCACACGATCGACCTGGACGAAATCCTGTATACCGTGCTCGTGGGCGTTACGGCCGGGCAGGGGCTGAAATTCAACCGCGCCTTCCTGCTCCTGTTGAACCCGGAGCGGACCTGGTTGGAAGGCCGGTTGGCGATCGGCACGTCCAGTCCGGAGGAAGCCGGCCGCATCTGGGCAGAACTGGCCGCGAAACAGCACAGCCTGGACGATATCCTGCGCTCCTACCGGGCGGCGACATCCGCCCAGGACGTTCGCGTGAATGAGATCGTCCGCCAGTTGAGGATTCCGCTGGCCGACGCGTCGCATCTCCTCGTCCAGGCCCTGCAGACGCGCCAGCCCATCAACGTCGTGGATGCCCGGCATCATCCCGGCGTCCCCCCTGATTTCTTCGACGTCATCGGGTCGACCGCCTTCGCCATCGTCCCCCTGATCTCGCAGGAACAGGCGGTCGGGGTGTTGTTAGCGGATAACCTGATCACCCGGCGGCCGATCCTGGACGAGGATCTGGAGCTCCTCGAAGTCTTCGCCCATCAGGCGAGCGCCGCCATCGAGAAATCACGCCTGTACGAGGCGCTGGAGCAGCAGGTGTCCGCCCTCGAACAGGCCAACGACAGCCTCAAGACGTATCAGGAAAAACTTATCCATGCGGAGCGGCTCTCCGCCATCGGAGAACTCGCCGCCACCGTCGCCCATGAGATCCGCAACCCGCTCGTCTCGATCGGAGGGTTCGCCCGGTCCCTGCTCCGCAAGGTGCCGGCCGACTCGCCCCACCGCGAGTACCTGGAGATCATCGTCAAAGAAGGGGTCCGGCTGGAGGAGATCGTGACCAAAGTGCTCGACCTGGCGCGCCCCAAACACCTCCGGGCGACCCCCCATGACCTCAACCAGCTCATCCAGGAAGGGTTGATGGTCGTGCGTGAAGACATCCAGACGAAGCAGATCCGGGTCGATCAGACGCTGCAGCCGGAGCTTCCGCCCGTCCCGGTGGATGCGGATCAGATGAAACAGGTGTTCCTGAACCTCTTCAAGAACGCCGTCTACGCGATGCCGTCCGGAGGCCGGCTGAGAGTCTGGACGGCGGCGACCAATCACGCGTTCCTCGAAATCGGCATCGCGGACACCGGGACCGGGATCGCGGAGGAACACCTGGAGAAAGTCTTTAACCCGTTCTTCACGACCAAACCCGGTGGGGCCGGACTCGGCCTGGCGGTGGCGTCGAGGATCGTGCACGACCACGGCGGAACGATTCGGGTCGAAAGCACCGTCGGACGGGGCACGACGTTCTACATCCATCTGCCGCTCCGGCAGCACGGGGATTAAAGGCTGGTTTCACCACAAAGACACAAAGGACACGCAGCAAGACAATTTTTAGGCATTCTTCGTGGTCTTCGTGTCTTCGTGGTGAATCGGATAGGTTGTTCCTGCGCCTGGAAACAAGGAGGCGTCCATGTACCCCGGACCGATCTCATCCTTGCTGCGAAGCACGCTCACGATGGTCCTGGCGGGCGGGCAAGGGGAGCGTCTCTACCCGCTGACGCGCGACCGGGCGAAGCCGGCCGTCCCGTTCGGGGGCATCTACCGGATCATCGATTTCACCCTGTCGAATTGCGTCAACTCCAACATCCGGCGGATTTACGTCCTGACGCAGTATAAGTCCGACTCGTTGAATAAGCATCTCCGGTTAGGCTGGCAGCTCTTTCATGAAGAACTCGGCGAGTTCATCTGCTCGATTCCCCCTCAGTTCCGCAACAGCGGCTACTGGTACAAGGGCACCGCCGACGCGCTCTACCAGAACATCTACACCCTCCAGCAGGAGCGGCCCCAGCGGGTGCTCATCCTCGCCGGCGATCACATCTACAAGATGGATTACAGCGAGATGCTCAGCTTCCACGAGGAGCGAGGCGCAGACCTGACGGTGGCGGCGGTCGAAGTCGACCTGGAGAAAGCCCAGAGTCTCGGCGTGATGGCCGTCGATGAGACCCACCGGGTCGTCCATTTTGTGGAGAAGCCAGAATCCCCCCCCCCGCTCCCGGACAACCCGAACCGCGCCCTCGCCTCGATGGGAATCTACGTGTTCGACACCGACACCCTCGTCCGGGCGGTCACGGAGGATGCGAAACGGGACACCGCCCATGATTTCGGGAAAGACATCATTCCCCGGCTCATCCACACGCAGAACGTCTTCGCGTACAATTTTCGGGATGAGAACAAGAAGGAGACGAAATACTGGCGGGATGTGGGCACGATCGACAGCTACTGGGAAGCGAACATGGACCTGGTGGACGTCTCCCCGCTGTTCAACCTCTACGATGAGTCCTGGCCGCTCCGGACCTACCAGGAACAATGTCCGCCCGTGAAGACGGTGTTCGCCCAGGAGTACGAAGGCCGGATCGGCCTGGCGCTCGATTCCCTCATCGCGAGCGGGTGCATCATCAGCGGCGGGCGCGTCCAGCGCTCCGTCCTCTCCCCCAAAGTGCGGGTGAACAGCTACGCGCAGGTGTACGAGTCGATCTTGATGGAGGGCGTCCAGGTCGGACGGTACGCCCGCATCCGGCGGGCGATCATCGATAAAGATGTGATCATCCCGGATGGGTATGAGATCGGGCATGACCTGGACGAAGATCGGAGGAAGTTTACGGTGACGCCGCAACGGATCGTCGTCATCCCGAAAGGGATGGTGCTCGACTCGATGGGTTCAGCAGCGTTGGCGCCGGCGGCTATGGGAGGGGTTGAGTATGAAAACGATCTTGATCGTGGATGATGAACCGTACATCCGGATGCTCTACGAACGCGAGCTGGCCGAGGAGGGCTACCACGCCAGGGCCGTGGCGACCGGGTCTGAAGCGCTACAGATGCTTGAACGCGACCCCGTCGATGTCGTCGTGCTGGACGTCCGGCTGGCAGAGCAAGAGCCGAACGGCCTGACCATCTTGAACGAAATCCTGGCTCGAAAACGAGATCAGAAGATCATCCTCAACACCGCCTACCCGAGTTACATGGACGAGGGCGCGTCCTGGCTGGCCAACGGGTTTGTCGTCAAGTCGTCCGACCTGACCGAGCTGAAGGCCAGGATTCGGGAGGTGTTGAGTGAGGGGTAGTCGGTGATCGGTGATCGGTGGTCGGCACACACCAGTGACAAGTGACGAGTGACGAGTCAATCAGAGGCTGTCATTCCCGCGCAAGCGGGAATCCATCGGTCTTCACCGACCACCGCTTTAGAAGATCGAAAATCCGATGTACCGTTTCGGGTTCTTCTTGACGTCGGTCACCAGGCCGTCGAGGTTAGTGACGAGCTTGTTGAGGTCGGTGTACAGCTTGTCGTCGTTGACCAGTTTCCCCAGCGTGCCCTCGCCCCGCTCCACCTGGTGCAGGATCGTCTCTAACGAACCAGTCGATCGCTGAAGCCGCGTCGTCACATCCCGCAATTCCGTCGAACTCTTCTCCAGGTTCGACATCGTCGTCGAGATCTTGCCGCGTTCGGACGCGGAGACTTCCTGCAACGTGTTCGAGACCGTCGCCATGTTGGTGACGAGTTGATGGATTCGCTGCCGCTCTTGCGTCAGCGTCTTGTTCAGGACGTCCGTCAATTCCTGCACGTTGGCGAGGCTCTGCTTGACCGAGGTATCCGATTTCGGGTCGAGCAGGGCGTTCATTTTGGTGATGAGCGTCCGGAAGTCGACGCTCATCGAATCCACGATCGGCAGGATGGTGTTGAGGCCGGTACCCGTCTCCCCATTCAGGATATCCCCCTCTTGCGCCATCTCCGGGCTCTGTCCCCGGTGAACTTCCAACGATTTCTCCCCCATCACGCTCCGGTCGACCACCTGGACGAACGAGTCTTTGGGGATTTGGTACTCATCCTCCAGCCGCAGGTAGACGATCGGCTGCTGGCCATCGAGCCCCACCCGGTCGACCTTCCCGATCCGCACCCCGCCGAGCTGGACCGGGTCGGATCGCTTGAGGCCGGCGACGTTGGCAAACCTGGCCCGGATGAGGTAGGTGTCGCTCGACACCCGGATGTCCTTCAGGAAGAACAGTCCGTAGACGAACACGATAATCGCCAACAAGATGGCGAACCCGAGCTTGGCCTCGTCCGGAATCCCGCCCTTATTGTGTTCTGCCATCGCGCTTCTCCTTCTCCCTACAGCAGCGTCCGCGCCAACAGGTAATCCATCATCAGGATCAACAGACAGGAGACCACGACCGTGTTCGTCGTGGCTGCGCCCACCCCTTCCGCGCCCGACCCGACGGGCACCTTGAACCCCTGATAACAGGCCACCAGGGTGATGACCAGCCCGAAGCAGGTGGCTTTGACCAGCCCGAAGTACGCGTCCTTCGTCCGGAACAGCTCGCGCATCCCCTTGACGAACTCCAC
>JACQVL010000101.1 GCA_016209865.1 Candidatus Latescibacterota bacterium
CCCCGAAGCAGCGATGCGGATCGCCTGTGACGAGATGGTCACCCTGCTCCAGCGTCGTTTCGGTCTGTCGTTCGAGGACGCCTACATGCTCGTCACCGCCCGCGGCGACCTGACGATCTGCCAGGCATGCCAGCCCGGCTCGTTCCCGGTCACGACCCGCGTGTCGTTCGACCCCGCCTGTGTCACGTGACGGGGTTGTTGACGGGCGAGTCGATGCTGATGGCCTGACGCTCCGTCGCGACCATCTCAACGAAATACTGGTGGACGCGGGGGTCGTCGGTCAGCTCCGGATGGAACGAGGCGACGAGCACCCGGCCCTGCTGGGCCATGACGGGCTCCTGGTCATACCGGGCGAGGAGGGTCACCCCCGGCCGCAGTTCCAGGATACGGGGCGCGCGGATGAACACCATCGGCAACGGGGTCGCCTTCCCGTTCAGGAAGGCGGTGCCCTCACTCTCGAAGCTCTCCCGCTGCCGGCCGTACGCGTTCCGTTCGACCGCCAGGTCGATCAGCCCGAACGAAAATTGCGCCGGGTTGAGTACGTCTTTCGCCAGGACGATCAGCCCGGCGCACGTCCCGAACAGCACCCCGCCCTCGGCATGGAACGCCGGAAGAGCCTCAATGAACCCATCCTGCTTCATCAGTTTGAGCAGGGTGGTGCTCTCCCCGCCGGGGATGATCAGCCCGTCGACCCGGGCAAGCTGGCTTGGCGTCTTGACGAGCATCCAGTCGATCCCCAGCCGGTCGAGCATCCGCCCGTGCGCCGCGAAATCCCCCTGGAGGGCGAGTACGCCGATCATGGAAACCCCCTGAAAGCAGTGACAAGTGACGAGTGAGGACGAGTAAGAACGAAATAACGTCGTGAGACATTGATGCAGGTTAGGGCAGCATATACGCTACACGAACTATTGTTTTACTCGTCACTCACAACTCGTCACTCGTCACTGATTTTCTACACTCCCCGCGTCTGCAGCAACTCCCGTTCCGTCAATTTCGACATCTCCAGCCCGACCATCGGGTCGCCGAGGCCTTCTGACACGCGCGCCAGGACGTCGGGGTCGTCGTAGTGGGTCGTCGCCTCGACGATGGCTTTCGCACGGGCGGCCGGGTCGCTCGATTTGAAGATCCCGGAGCCGACAAACACCGACTCCGCGCCGAGTTGCATCATCAGCCCGGCGTCCGCCGGGGTGGCGATCCCGCCCGCGGCGAAGTTGGGGACGGGGAGCTGGCCGGTCTGGGCGACGAGGGCGACCAACTCGTACGGGGCGCCCATCTCTTTCGCTTCCGTCATCAGCTCGTCGTGCGGCATGGCGGTCAGGCGTTTGATGTGGCCGGTGACCAGCCGCATGTGACGGACCGCCTCGACGATGTTGCCGGAGCCTGCCTCCCCCTTCGTCCGGATGAGCGCCGCGCCTTCCCCGATCCGCCGGAGGGCTTCGCTCAGGTCGCGCGCCCCGCAGACGAACGGCACGGTGAACGCGAACTTGTCAACATGATACCGCTCATCCGCCGGGGTCAGCACCTCACTCTCGTCGATGAAGTCCACCCCGACCGCCTGCAGGATCTGCGCCTCCACGAAATGGCCGATGCGCACTTTGGCCATGACGGGGATGGAGACGGCGCTCATGATCTCACGGACTTTGGTGATGCTCGCCATCCGGGCCACCCCGCCCTGCGCCCGGATGTCCGCCGGGACGCGCTCCAGCGCCATCACCGCGACCGCTCCCGCGTCCTCGGCGATCTTCGCCTGGTCGGCGTTCGTCACGTCCATGATGACGCCGCCCTTGAGCATCTCGGCCAGCCCGACTTTCAGCTTCAACGTCCCTGTCTGCCCGTTTCCGTCTGCGTTCGACATGATGCTGCTCCTTTCGTCTGAACATGGGTGATGGTCAACGTTTTTTCCTCGTCACTCGTCACTGGTCACTCGTCACTGCCCTTCACATCATCGGATCGATCGACGCTTTCTGTCGCGGTTTCTGTGGTGTGTCCTGCTGTAACGCTCCCTTGATGACCCGTCCCAGCCGCCGGAGGCCTTCGTCGATCGACGGAAGCGGAAGCTGCGAGAAGATCAGCCGGAGTTCGGACTGCCCGCCGCCGTTGGCGTGGAAGCAAGGCCCGGGAGTATAGAGCACCCCGGCCGCCGCCGCGTCGTCGAGCAGGCTGAGGCTGTCCAACTGATCAGGGAGGGTCACGGTCAGCCAGAGTCCCCCGTCCGGCCGGGTCCACGTGACTCCCTCCGGCATGTGGGCGTCTAAGGCGGCGAGCATCGCGTCCCGCCGTCGCTGACGCTCCGTGTTCACCTGCCGGATCGCCCGCTCCAGCCACCGACGCTGACAGAAATCGTACACCGCCGCCTGGATGAGTCCGCTCGTATGCATGTCGGTGATCCGTTTAACCGCCGCCAACCGCTCGATCACCGGCCGGTCCGCCACGACCCAGCCGAGCCGGAGACCGGGGAACACGGTCGAGAACGTGGAGATGTACACCACCTGCCGGCTCCGGGAAATCGCTTTGAGGGACGGGACGGCCGGCCCGTCGTACCGGAGCCGCTCATGGGTGTCGTCCTCGACGACGACGACGTTGTACCCGGCGATCGCTCGCAGGAACGTCTTGCGCGTCTCCAGGCCAGCCGTCAGCCCCGTCGGGTTGTGGAACGTCGGGACGACGTACATCATCTTCGGCCGCTGCCGCTGGATGAGGTTTTCCAGGTATCCCGGCTGGAGGCCGGCGGCCAGGGGCGGGATGGTGATGATGTTCGCCCGGAGCGCCCGGAACACGCTGATCGCGCCGGGATAGGACGGCGCTTCCATCACCACGACATCGCCGGGGTCGAGAAACGCCCGCGCGGCCAGGTCGATGCCTTGCTGGGAGCCGTTGGCGATGAGAAGGTCATCCTCATGCGCCTCGATCCCCCGCTCTAACAGGTAGCCACGCAGGAACGTCTTGAGCGGCGGGAAGCCGTCGACCGTCCCGTAGCTCAGGAGCGTCTCCCCGTGCTCGCGCAGCACCCGGTCGACCGACCGGCGAAGCTGATCCAACGGGAACAACGCGCTATTCCCCCCGCCCGCCGCGAACGAGATGGCCGGCCGGCGGCCGGCGGCCGGCCGGGGCACGGACGGGAACGCATCCTCCGCGAAACTCGACCCCTTGGAGAAGAGCGAGACCCAGTCCACGCGGGGCGCGGCCGGACGTGACGGGGCGGCCGGCAGGCTCCCCGACGCGCCGTTCGCGGAACGCCTCGGCGCGACGAACGTGCCCTGGCCGACATGCGCGGTGACGAGGCCGTGGGCGAGCAGCTCCTCGTACGCGGTGTTGACGGTGTTCCGGTTGACCCGGAGGCCGGCGGCCAGCTCGCGGGTCGCGGGCAGTTTCGCGCCCGCCGGCAGCGCGTCGGTCTCGATCAGGTGCCGGATGTGCTGGACGATCTGTTCGTACAGCGGCACCGGACTGCGACGATCGATGGGGATGACCATGTGGCCCTCACTATCCCCCGCCCCCTTTCTCTCCCACGGGGGGAGAGAAAGGGGGAGTCCTCAGGGGGCCCGGGTGTCTCCCCTCTCCCCGCTGTGGGAGAGGGGCCGGG
>JACQVL010000100.1 GCA_016209865.1 Candidatus Latescibacterota bacterium
ATGACATCCACCTGATCCGACCCCGGGCGCGGGGCGAGATCGACATCATCGCACCGTAACGCCGGGTCGACCAGTCCGGCCGTGACGACGATCGCGGCCCGATCCCGGTGCGCGTTGTAGAGCTGACCGCTCATCTGGGCGGTGCCCACGATCGCGTGCACGTTGACGAACGCGGGCTGGCCCGTCGCCTGGTGGTAGCCATGCGCCATCGAGATGACGATGCCTTCGTGCAGCCCGATGATGAGGGGGAGACCCGTCGCATCAGCTAAGGCATCAAACAGACCGACCTCGGTCGACCCCGGGTTGGCAAACACATACTCGACGCCCGCCGCCTTGAGTTGCTCGACGAGCAGCGCCCCTCCCGTCCCGGTGACGGTCCGGCAGGTCTCCCGGCTGCGGGAGACGCGGGCGTCTGAGGCCTCGACGTGAGTCAGGACGGCGTCGAGGGTGTGCAGGGTCAGCCCTGTCGCGGCCACGCCGCGGATGAACCCGCGCCGGGACAGCCGGTGATCGAGGAGTCGTGCGACGAGGTCGTGCATGGGAACACCTCTTGTGATGATGGAGAGTCGCCAGGGATGGAGCCTGATGGCTCACTGGTCACCCAACAGTAAGAACAAGAGGCGTGCCAACGTCGAGGCGCATGACGAAGGGGAGACCGTCAGGATGCGCAAGAGCCTTACGGGGAGGGGAGTTAAGAGAATTGAGAGAGTGACGGAGAACGCAGGCAGGGGATGAGGGATGAAGGGGAGATCACGCCTGAATGGGCGGTTCTAACCAGTAACAGCGGGCGACTCTGACCAGACGTGAGGGATGTGGTCGATTGTGACCGGGGGAATGAGGTTTATTGTGAGAGTGATGCCTATAACCTGTCAATGATCCGATGCCGTCCCGTCGATTTCGTACTTCCGCATCCGGCGTTCCACCTGCTTGCGATCCAGCCCCAGAAGGGCGGCGGCCTTGCTCTTGTTGCCCTTCGTATGCGCCACGGCCACCCGGATGGCCATCTCTTCCATCGTCTCCAAGAAATTCCGGACAGTCTCGCCCCGGTCCTGCTGCATCATCGCGTGCAGCCATTCGTCTAAGCTCGCCACCGTCGTCTCCCAGGTTGGCGCGACCTTCGTCCCGACGATTTGCTCCGGCAAGTCTTTCGGTCGAATTTCTGGTCCTGGGCTGAGCACGACCGCCCGCTCGATCGCGTTCTCCAACTCCCGGATGTTGCCCGGCCAAGTGGAGGCCGTCAGGTAGGCCATCGCCACGTCCGAGATGCCGGTCACCTCCCGCTTCGTCTCGTGTGCATACTTCTGGAGGAAGAACTGCGCCAGCGCCGGGATGTCCTCCTTCCGCTCTCGCAACGGCGGGAGGACGATAGACACGTCGTTCAGGCGGTAATAGAGGTCCTGAAGGAACGTGCTATCGACGATCGCCTGTTCCAGGTTGCGATTCGTGGCCGCGATGACGCGCACGTCCGCCTTGATGGCATGGGCATGGTCGCTGCCCACCCGCTCGAACTCCCCTTCCTGGATGACGCGCAGCAGCTTGAGTTGGGCATCCGGTTTCATCGCGCCGATTTCGTCCAAGAGGATCGTCCCGCCCCTGGCCAGCTCGAACCTCCCCTTCTTCTGGCGGTACGCGTTGGTGAACGCGCCCTTCTCGTGGCCGAACAGTTCGCTTTCGAGGAGGGATTCGGCCAACGCCACGCAGTTGACCGCCACGAACGGCCGGTCCTGGCGGGGACTCCAGTGATGGATGGCGCGCGCCAGCACCTCCTTGCCCGTGCCGCTCTCCCCGCGCAGGAGGATCGTCGTCGTGCTCTGGGCCGCCCGCTGCGCGACCGCCAGGATGTCGCGCATCTTGGGGGAGTTACCGATGAGCGCCGGAACAGCACCGGCAGCTTCCTCCTGGAGATAGGCATGCTCTCGCCGGAGCCGCTCTCGCTCCATGGCCTTCTCCACGACCACGCGCAAGTGTTCCGTCTCGAACGGCTTCGGAATAAAATCGAACGCGCCTGCCTTCATCGCCTGCACGGCACGTTCGACGCTGCCGTACGCGGTGATGACGACGACGGTGGTGTCGATCCCCTCCGCCTCGATCTGGCGGAGGACGGCCATCCCGTCCATTCCGGGCATCTGGAGGTCGAGGATGACCAGGTCGAGGGGTTCTGTCCGGATGCGCTGGAGGCCTTCCATGCCGTTTGACGCGTGAACGACATCGAATCCTTGTGCCTCGAACCAGTCCTCGAGTTCTTCCTGGATATCCACCTCATCATCGACGATCAGAACCCGACCTTTTTTTGATGGCTTCATCATCACGCTCGTTTGAACCTCACTGTATTTTCCTGTTCGCCAGGGGGCGTCCGCAAGAGAACGCTCAGCGCAATTCCCCTTCCTGCGGTGGTTGCCTCTTCCCTTTTCGCCTTTTCGCTGCTTTCTCCGCGACCAGGAGCGTGCACCGAAATTCATTCCCCTGACCCGCCACACTCCTCACCTCGATCCGTCCCCCCTGCAGTTCTGCCAGTCGCTTCGCAATCGATAAGCCTAACCCAGACTCTCCTCTCACGATCTCGGCGTCCCCGACCTGAGAGAACGGCTCGAACATTCCCTCCAACTCCGATGCCGGAATCCCTTCCCCTGTGTTCTGCACGACCACGCACACCCGCTCCGCATCCTGGATGACTCGCACTTCTACCCGTCCCCCACTACGGGTCAACTTCAGGGCATTGGTTACTAAATTGACCAGAATCTGGTGCACCCGAGTGGGGTCGGCCCATGCCAGCACCACCGGTTGCTTCACCTGTAATGCGAGGGTGATATTCTGCTCCATCGCCTGCGGCTGAAGGGCTTGTATCACATCCTGGGCCACTTCCTCGACGGAGACCTTCATCAACGTCAGTTGCAACTGGCCGGCTTCAACCCGTGCGAGATCCAGTAAATCGGCGATGAGCCGGTCCAGCCGGTTCGTATTCGCCTGGACGCGGCTGAGAGAGTACTGTTGCTTCTCGGTGAGCTCCCCCCCAATGCCTTCGAGCAGGTTGTCCACCGCCCGCTTGATGGCGGTCAGGGGGGTACGCAGTTCATGGGAAACATGGGAAATCAATGCGGACTTGAGCTGATCCAACTCCTGGAGTCGGGCATTGGCTGCGGCTAACTCCCGATTCTGCGCCTCCGACTGACGGAAATCCAGATACCGGGCGTAGGCCACCGCGAACGCATTCGCCAGCGTCTCTACCAGCGACACATCCGTCTCTGACAGGGGGGTCTCGCTGCCCACGTAGAGCATCCCCTGAACGAACGGCACAAAGTGGAGGTGCAGGGCCTCCGGCGGGGCTTTTCCATCCAGGAACCGTTGCCGCTCAATCGGCTGGCCCTGAGCCTGGAGAAACTCGAGCCACTCCAGGAACGTCTGGCGGTCCCATCGCGTGACATACCGCAGCCGCTTCCGCCAGTGTGTCACCACCTCCTGACTGATCCCAAAGCGATCAGAAGGCAAGTCCAACTCACCGAGGCCGACACCCAGAGGATTCATCAGGGTGATCCTCATCCGTTTCGCCTGCTCATCCACGATGATCACCCCGAAGCGACGTAAGGGGACCTCCAGCGTTCGTAATCCCTCACGGATCATGGCGGTGATCCGATCCAGGTCAGCGCTCGTCTGCATCCGGGCGATCTCTGCACGCACCTGATCCACGACCCGTTCCTGCTTACGCTGTGCGACAAATTCATGGATCCGTATGTCTATCGTCGCCGGGGTGACCGAGTAGACCAGGTCTCGGTCGACCGCCTGCACTTCAAACGTGTGGCGTCCGCGCGGCAGGTCCTGGTATTCGACCCGGCGCGCCCGAGTGATCTGCCAGTCGTGGTCGTAGCCGGTGAGCCGGTACCTGTACATCATCGCCTCCGGCCGGGTCTTGAAGCTCTGTCCGTGGAACTCGAAGGCGATCAGACGCACACTGGCAGGGATGGCCAGAACTGTGACCCCCGTGTACCGGCGATCCGACACTACCGCGTCGATGATGACGTGAGGGGGAGACGGTGCTGGAAGGCGATAGCGCGTCACCCCTTTGTTGGTGCCAAACCAGAAGGCCCCGGTCTGATCCTGCAGGATCGCATACACATTATTGCCCGCCAGGCCATCCGGCCGGATCATCGTCTGAAAGACCTGGCCATCATACCGGCTCACCCCACCACCTAAGGTCCCGACCCAGAGCGTCCCGGCCCGATCCTGGAACAGCGACCGCACCATCGTATCTGCAAGGCCATCATGAGTGGTAAACGTGATCCAGGTCTGCCCATCGTACCGACTCACCCCCCCGCCTTCAGTCCCGATCCAGAGCTGCCCTGCTCGATCCTCCAGCAGCGACGTCACCTTATTGCCAGCCCGCCCATCGTGGGGGGTAAACGTCGTCCAGGCCTGCCCATCGTACCGGCTCGCCCCGCCGTTCGTGCCGACCCAGAGCGTCCCCGCCCGATCTTCCAGGATCGCATACGCGTTATTGCCCCCCAGACCGTCAGCGATGGTAAATGTCGTCCAGGTCTGCCCATCATACCGACTCACCCCTCCGCCGATGGTGCCGACCCAGAGCGTCCCCGCCCGATCCTGGAACAGCGACCAGACCGTATTCCCCGCCAGGCCGTCGGCGATCGTGAACGTCGTCCACGTCTGCCCATCGTACCGACTCACCCCACCAGTCGTGCCGACCCAGAGCATCCCCGCCCGATCCTCTAAGAGGGACACCGCGATATTCCCCGCCAGGCCGTCGACGGTCGTGAACGTCGTCCACGTCTGCCCATCGTACCGGCTTACCCCACCCCCATACGTGCCGACCCAGAACATCCCTGCCCGATCCTCTAAGAGGGACACCGCGATATTCCCCGCCAGGCCGGCGGCGGTCGTGAACGTCGTCCACGTCTGCCCATCGTACCGACTCACCCCGCAAAACGTACCGAACCAGAACTGTCCCTCTCGATCCTCGAGGATGGCATTGACCACGTCGCTCGCCAGCACACTCGCGTCTTCGGTGAAAGTAGCCCACGTGTGGCCATCGTATCGACTGATGCCACTGTCGGTCCCAAACCAGAGCGTGCCCGTCTGGTCCTGGAAGATGGTATTCACTCTATTAGCCGCCAGGCCGGCGGCGGTCGTGAACGTCGTCCACGTCTGCCCATCGCACCGGCTCAGACCGCCCTCAGTCCCGACCCAGAGTTGCCCTTCTCGATCTTCCAGCAGGGACACCACGATATTCCCCGCCAGGCCGTCGACGGTCGTGAACGTCGTCCACGTCTGCCCGTCGTACCGACTCAGACCGCCCTCAGTCCCGACCCAGAACCTCCCTGACTGATCCTGCACGATCGAAGACACGTGATTGCTCGCCAGGCCATCATCGGTCGTGAACGTCGTCCAGGCCTGCCCATCATACCGGCTCAGACCGCCCCAGGTTCCGAACCAGAGTGTTCCGACTCGATCTTGGAGGATCGAGCGCACATCATCGCTCACCAGACCATTGTCTGTCGTGAACGTCGTCCACGTTTGCTCATCATACCGACTCACCCCACCGGCAGTCGCCACCCAGAGCGCCCCTCCTCGATCCTGCAGGATCGACCAGACGTGATTGTATGCCAGGCCGTCCGTTTCGGTGAAGGCGGTCCAGGCATAGCCATCGTACTGGCTGACTCCCCCCTTGGTTCCGACCCAGAGGATGCCTGCTCGATCCTGCAGGATCGAGTGGACGCTCCCACTGGTCATCCCATCTGTCGCATCATAGGTGCACCAGTGGCCTGTTCCCGCTCCCGCTTGTTTTTGCGTCCCTCGTCCTGCCGGCATGACCGCGCCCGGTCCCGCCGGGACCTCGTAGAACGAGAACTCGTGACGGATGAGGCCGTCGGACTGGGTAGTCCCGAAGAGGGCTCCGACACGTCGTAACCCTTCTACGGCAGCCGGGTCCTTCCGGAACACCTGCCACTTGTTGAGCGCCTCCGCCGGGGTTTGGCATTCGAGGAGCCGACTGACGATGCCCTGAGGGGACATCCGCCCTTGCTCTGACGACACCTCAAAACCATGCCGCCGCAGCAGGGGCACGAGCTGCTGCTCGTACACGTCGTCGAACTCGGTCAGGCGTTCGTGCGGGATCCAGCAGGAGAGCCGAATGAGTGTTCTGGCGGAGAGGGGCATGGGTCAGGGTGTGACGATACGATCGCGCTACGATTTATACGATTTCTTCAGGTACACGGCGGGATGGCC
>JACQVL010000105.1 GCA_016209865.1 Candidatus Latescibacterota bacterium
ACCGCATCTGAACCGGCTGATCGGCCACGGGGTGTCTGGCAGCCTGACCAGTTGCATCCCGTGCATCACCGTCCCGGCGTGGAGCGTGATGACCTCCGGGAAGGACCCGGGGGTGCTGGGGATTTATGGGTTTCGGAACCGTGCGGACTACTCATACGACCGGATGACGATCGCCACCGGGGCGGCCGTCCAGGAGCCTCGCGTGTGGGATGTGTTGAGTCAGGCGGGCAAGCGCGTGGTCACGATCGGCATTCCCGGCACGTACCCGCCGCGACCGGTGAACGGCGCGCAGGTCGGCTGTTTTCTCACTCCGCAGACGGTACGGACGGACGACCAGGGCCGAACCGTCTCGACCGTGTTTACGTATCCCCCGGAGTTGAGCCAGCGCGTCAACGAGTGGGCTGGCGGGGAGTATCTCGTCGATGTCAAACAGTTCCGCACGGACGAGAAAGAGTCTCTGCTCCGCCGGATCTACGACATGACCCGACAGCATTTCGACATCGTCCGGGCGATGATGCAGCATCAGCCCTGGGACTTCTTCATGTTCGTCGAGATGGGGCCGGATCGGGCACACCACGGCTTCTGGAAATACCACGACCCGGAGCACCGCCAGTACGAGCCGGAGCATCTACACGCGCACGCGATTCGAGACTACTACCGGTATCTCGACGGTGAGATCGGCGACCTGTTAGGGCGGCTCGACGACGACACCGCGGTCATCGTCGTGTCCGACCACGGGGTGAAGAGGATGGACGGGGGAATCTGCGTCAACGAGTGGCTGCTCCGCGCCGGCTGGCTGGCGCTCGCTGATGGGCGTCCGGAGCATCTGACCCCCCTGAACAAGGTGGGAATCGACTGGTCACGGACGAAAGCCTGGGGGGAAGGGGGCTATTACGCGCGCGTGTTCTTGAACGTCGCGGGACGGGAGCCTCAAGGGATCGTCCCTCAGGACGCGTACGACCGTGTCCGGGACGAACTGGCCGACCAGCTCACGGGCATTCGCGGGCCGCACGGCGAGGACATCGGCACAGTCGTCTATAAACCACGAGACATCTACCGGACGGTCAACCGGGTGGCCCCTGACCTGATCGTGTACTTCGGGAACCTGCTCTGGCGGTCGGTCGGCAGTCTGGGGCACGACGACGTCTGGACGTTCGAGAACGACACCGGGCCCGACGATGCCAACCATGCGCCGCAGGGGATGTTCATCTATGACGACCCGCGCCAGGACTTCGGCGGCCGGGAATTGTCCGGGCTGGAAATCATGGACGTCGCGCCGACCGTACTCGACCATTTCGGTCTCCCGGTTCCGCCCGATATGCAAGGAAGAGTTATTCGATTCGAGGAGCACATCTGAGTGACACAGGAGGGGTGTACCATCTGGTTTACCGGACTATCCGGTTCGGGCAAATCCACCGTCTCCCAGCTTGTGGCTGCCCGGCTCCGGGAACGCGGCCTGAAGGTCGAAGTGCTCGACGGGGACGTCGTCCGAACACACCTGAGCAAGGGGCTGGGGTTTAGCAAGGAGGACCGCGATACGAACATCCGCCGGATCGGCTGGGTGTGTGAAATCCTCAGCCGGAACGGGGTGATGGCCATCGCTGCGGCCATCTCTCCGTACCGGGAGATTCGGGACGAGGTTCGCAGTAAGAACCCGCAGTTTATCGAGGTGTACATGTCCTGTCCCGTCGAGATCCTCATCGAGCGGGACGCGAAAGGGCTGTACAGGAAGGCATTAGCCGGGGAAATCACGCACTTCACGGGCGTCGACGATCCCTACGAACCCCCGCTACATCCTGAGGTGATCTGCTATACCGATGGCCGCGAGACTCCGGAACAGAGCGCGGCCAAAGTCCTGTCGTCCCTGACGGAGCGCGGATTGATCGAAGAGGAGGGGTAGACCCGCCCCTCCTCTCTTGCCCTTCCCGAACCCCGAACCCCGAACCCCGTACCCCGAACCCCGAGTTTTACTCCTCACCGGTATTGTCAACTCGGCTTCTGTGTGGCGATCTCCTGGATCGCGCCGATGAGGGTGTCGACCTGCCTGACCGTGACCATCAGGTGCATCGACGCCCGGTTGACGTCCCATCCGATCTCAGGGTGCGTCACCTTGCGGATGTAGATGACATGGCGATCCCACAGGAGGTCGTTGACGGTCTTGGTCGGGACGCCCTTCACCGTAAACGCCACGATCGCGCACCCCAGGCGCGGGTCGTCGGAGGTGTACAGATCGACCCCGTCGATCGCCCGGAGTCCCTTGTGGAGCCGCTGGGCCAGGTAGCGGTCGCGCGCCTCGACGGCTTCGCGGGTGAGATGGTTGTGGAAGTCGAGCGATGCCCCGATCGAGACGCGGGCGGGATAATGAGATGACCCGCGGAGCTCAAACCGGGCCAGGCCGGGGGTTTCCTTCTTGTAGAAGTTCGCATCGTCCCCGGCCGGTTCGCGGCCGTACATGTTCTTCCCGTTGACCAACCCGGCATAGAGGGTCGGCCAGACCCGGTCCTGAATCCCCTCTCGCACGTAGAAGAAGCCGGTGTACATCGACGCCATCATCCATTTGTGGGAGGGGCCGGCGTACATGTCGCAGCCGAGGTCGTGCAGGTCGAGCGCCATCATCCCCGGCGTCTGAGCGCCGTCGACCAGGGTGAGCACCCCTTTCGCGCGGGCCATGGCGCAGATGTCCTTGACCGGCAGGACGCCCCCGTCCGTGTAATTGATGTGGCAGAAACTGAGCAGTTTCGTCTTCGGGGTGATCGCCGTCTCGAACGCTTTCAGCAGGTCGTCCGGGCTCTTGGGCGGATGGAATTTCCGGTCGGACAGGTCGATGACCTTCACCGCCAGCCCTTCCCGGGCCGCCCGGAGGAGGATGGGATGGGCTCCGCCCGAATGGTCATGGTTCGTGTAGATGATCTCATCCCCGCGTTTCAGGTCGGGGCCGAACGTCCCGAAGACCATGCCTTCGGTGGTGTTGTTCGTGAACGCCACTTCGGTCGTCTTGACGCCCAGGAAGGCGGCCATCTTGTTGCGCAACTCCGCCCGATAGTCCTTGTTGTACGCGTTCTCGGTGTAGCCTGAGTAATCCGAATCGATCCCGACCATCGCCTCGATCTGCGCCATGTGCACGCTGCGGGGGGACGGACCTCGGGTGCCGGTGTTCATGTACGTCAGCCCCTTGCGGATGAGGAACTGACCGGCGACGAGTTCCCAGTACCGTTCGTCGTCGGGCGTGGCCCCGCGGCCGAGGCTGTTGAGGGGCGGGGCTGCAGCGCCGAAGGCGTTCGAGCCGAACGACAGGAGAGCCGCGCCTGCGGCTGTGCCGCCGATGAGACGGCGGAAGAACCCGCGCCGGGTGATGCGCCGTAACTCCTGCGGGTCTTCGAATCGAGGATCGAAGTGAAGAGCAGCATCGTCGATGTGCATGATGGCACCTCCTGGTGTGTGGGGGGCGCGATTCATCGTGCCCTCTGGCCGGTTCCCGAATGAGACTATAACCCGCTGTATCCTGCTGTCAAGAAAAATTGGTTCTTCAACGTTTTTGGCGTTGCCTCGCCGCCCGTCCGTCAACGGACGGGCTGGACTCCTGTCAACCCCCGTGAACGGGGATCTATAGTTTTTCAGATAATGTTTTGGACTACGCCTCCTGCCCTCACACCTCACCTCATCCCCCGCTCCCCCTTCCCCTCTCCGCAAGCGGAGAGGGGAAGGGGGCTGGGGGCGTAGGGG
>JACQVL010000018.1 GCA_016209865.1 Candidatus Latescibacterota bacterium
CCGAGATGGTCGTTCGTCAGGCTGGCCAGCGAACGGCGGGCGTAGGGGGTGCTGTCCCGCAGCAGCGTGCGGAGTTCATCGAGCGTGTTGATCGTCTTGAGACTCTCACGGTCCGGGACTGGCGGGGGCACGATCTCCCAGTCGAGCACGCGCTGCGTCCAGACGAAATACCCGAAATACGCCGCGCCCGCGACATGGCGCAAGACATGTCGGTAGGTCGTGGTCTCATCCCCCAGGACCGTCCGATTCAGCGTGTCCTCGTTCCATCCCTCGATAAACGCGAGAAGCGCGTTCATCGCCCGTTCGTGTTCGTCGAAGAGCGCGACGACCTCGGTTCGTGATCCGGCGGCGTCCATGGCGATATCCCCCATTATGTCACGTCTGGTACAGATGGGCGACGTACGGCGCGTAGCCGTTGTACAGCAGGGTATCCCGGTATTCCCCCGTGTCGATCATCCGCTCCCGCGCCTGCGACCAGCGGGGATGTGGTTTATACGGGTTGACGTTCGACCAAAAATCGTACTCATCCGGCGCGATCTTGTTCCAGAAGGTGGGCGGCTGTTTATTCGTCACCTCGATCAACACGATCGATTTAATGCTCTTGTACCCGTACTTCCATGGCGTCGCCAGCCGGATCGGAGCGCCGTGCGGGATGGTCAGCTCATGGCCGTAGATGCCCGTGACGAGGAAGGTCAACTCGTTCATCGCTTCCGCCATCGTCAGCCCCTCAAAGTACGGCCACGGGTACCAGTCCTGCTCCCGCTGGCCGGGCGCTTCAGACGGCCGGAGGAAGGTCAGCATCCGGACATGGGTGGCGGACGACTTCGGCTGGACGTGGTCGAGCAGGGCCTTCATCGGGAATCCCGTCCACGGGACGGCCATCGCCCACGCTTCGACGCACCGGTGGCGGTACAGCCGCTCCTCCAGCGGCATCTTACGGACGAGATTGTCGATGTCGAAGACCTGCGGCTTCTCGACAAGGCCCTTGACCTCGACCTGCCAGGGCCGGGTGTGGAACTGATCGACATACCGCCAGACGTCTTTCTGGTCGCTGAATTCGTAGAAATTGTTGTACCGGCCCGCGACCTGTTCCGGGGTGATCGGCCGGTCGAGCTTGAAATTCGGGTTCCGGCGGGCCGGGTAGAGGTTGCTGGTGGCCGATTTCGGGACGGAGCGTGTGGCGGATGGCTGGCCGGCGGCCGCTTGCGTCCCGTCGGCAGAGCCGTTCCGGCAGGCGCTGAGCAAGCCAAACGCCCCGATGCTGCCGAGTCCTAACGTCTTTATAAAATTCCGCCGGTTGAGGTAGACCGCTTCCGGAGTCGCTTCCCGCTCCGGGATCTCCCAACCGCGTCGGATGCGGATGAGTGGCATGAGAACCTCCGGTTGATTTTGGATTTTGGATTGAGAGCTTCCATAATGGATTCCCGCTTTCGTGGGAATGACATCTTTCCCTCTGCACCATAGTCACGGAGAATGAGTATGAGTTTTTCAATCCGCAATCTAAAATCTAAAATCCAAAATATCTTTCCCCTTTATCCGTACCGTTCTTCCAGCCACGGGTCGCCGTGATTATGGTAGCCCCGGATTTCCCAGAACCCCGGCTCGTCGTACTGAACGAACCGGATCTGGCGGAGGAATTTCGCGGATTTCCACGCGTACAGTTTCGGGACGATCAGGCGCATCGGCCCGCCGTGTTCGAGTGGGATCGGCCGTCCGTCCAGTTCGTAGGCGAGGAGGACGTCGTCGTCCATCGCCTCATCGATCGAAAGGTTTGTGGTGTAGCCCTCGCCGCAGCCGAGGATGACGTACCGGGCGGTCGGCCTGGGCATGACGAGTTCCGCGATCGTCTGGAACTTCACCCCGCCCCAGTGGACGTCGAACTTCGACCAGGTCGTGACGCAGTGAAAATCGGACACCTGGTCGACCTTCGGGAGTTGCTTGAACGCGTCCCAGTTCCACGCCATCGGGCGTTCCACGTCGCCCGTGACCTCGAACGTCCACGTCCCGAAGTCGATCGGCGGGCGGATGCCCAGGTCGAGGATCGGAAACCCGTGGGTCAGATGCTGCCCCGGCGGCAATCGGTCCTCCCGGTCTGCCGTGGCCAGGGGCGGGCGCTCCCTCTTGAAGCGGGCCAGGAGCTTCTCCTTCGCGGAGAGCATCTTCTCGTTGAATTCTCCCATAACGCCTCCCGTCTCTATCGTTCAGGGTGTCGTTAAACCCGCTCACTGATCCAAGAATGCGGATCGAGGCGGATCGGTTCCCGAAAAGCGCGTCACGTATCGCGTTGCTGGGACCGGGCACGGTGCTTATACACCAGTGCTATCCCCCAGTCGACCAGGCCGGGGATGAGCGCGTTCAGGAACGCCAGTGTCTTCCCCGACGCCGAGATGATCACTTCTCGCTTGCGCTGTGCGGCCGCGTTTAGGATGATGTCTGCCACTGCCTCCGACGACATCGCGGGCCGGTCGACCCGTTGGCCCCCGCGATGCATCAGCGGCGTCTCCGCGAACTCCGTGTCCGTCCGCGTCGGGCAGACGACGATGACGTCGATGCCGTACGGCGCGACCTCTAAGCGGAGGGCGTCGGAGAACGCCTGCACGGCGAATTTGCTCGCGCAGTAGGCGGACATGTGCGGGATCGCCCGTTTCCCGACGATGGAGGAGACGTTGATGATCTGTCCGGCCCGCTGGCGGATCATCCCCGGCAATACCGCCTGCGTACACCAGATCAGCCCGTAGACGTTGACGTCCATCACTCGCCGCAGGTCGTCGGCGTTCATCTCGACCACCGGGCTGAGCAGGCCGATCCCGGCGTTGTTGACCAGGATGTCCACCCGCCCGAACGTGGACACGACCGTCTCGACCATCGCGCACACCCGGTCGCGTTCGGCCACGTCGACCGGGAGGGCCAGCGCCCGTCCGCCCGTCCGTCCGATCTCGTCCGCGACCTGCCGGAGCCGATCCTCCGACCGGGCGACGACGGCCACGGTTGCCCCTTCCCGGCCGAACGCGAGCGCGGTCGCCCGTCCGATCCCGGCGGACGCGCCGGTGACGATGACGACCTTATCGGCGAAACGGGACATGGGACGTCACCCATCACTCACTTCCACCGTCATCTCGACCACGACCGCCGCGTTGTCGGGCAGTTGCGCGACGCCGACGACGGACCGGACGTGCCAGCCGGCGTCTTCGCCGAAGAGATCGGTCAACAACTCTGTCGCGCCATGCATCACCTGGGCGTGCTCGGTGAACTCGTCCGTGCAGTTGACAAACCCGGTCACTTTGACGACACGGGTGACGTGATCCAGGTCGCCGATCAACGCCTTGATCGCGCTGAGACAGCGAACCGCCGCGTCCTGGGCTACCAGGTAGCCCTCAGCGGCGGTCACCTCCCGGCCGAGTCTCCCCTTCGCCTCCGACGGATGCCCGGACGTGAACACCAGGTTGCCCGACCGGACCGCCGCGGCAACCTTGCCCTTCTCCTTTGGCGGTTCGAGCAACTCCAGCCCCAGGTCTTCTAAGCGTTCTTCTACTCTCACCGATGAGTGCTCCTCTTGTCAACGATGGATTTCCGCTTCCACATGCATAACCTGCTCTCTGGTCTGCATGATCTTCAAAGCGAACGGGAATAACCCTTCTTCGCTTTCTCTCGTCACTCGTCACTGGTCACTCGTCACTGATTTCACTGCACCACCTTCACCGTCTGTCCCGTCGCGCTCGACTGGTAGGCGGCTTCGATGATCCGCAGGACGCGCAGGGCATCGTCGCCGGTGTTGGGCGGCGTTTCTTTATACAACGCCGACCGGATAAACTGGCGGACGAACGCCATCCCGTACGTCCCGCCGTACGCCTCGGACGAGGACAGCGAGTACTTGAACTCCCGCCGGGGAGCGTCCACCCAGCCCGGCGTCACACTCTCCGCCCGGAGGACTGGCTCTTCCATGGGCGACCAGGTGACGTAGCCGTCGAGCCCACGGATGGCTAAGTACGTGTCATACGTCGCGCCCGTGTACCCGCTGACGCTGCGGGGGAGGAGATACCCCGCGTGCAGGGTGGCTAACGCGCCGTTCGTGAACCGCATCGAGACCGTCGCCGTGTCTTCGACGTCGATCGCCTCGCCGTTGAGCGTCCCGACGAAGGCGGACACCGCTTCGACTTCATCCTGGACGAGGAACCGCAGGAGGTCGATCCAATGACAGCCGAGCCAGGACAGGATTCCGCCGCCCGCCGTGCCCTTCTTGAACAGCCAGTGGGAGGGATCGCGGAACCTGACCTGGGAGGTCACCATCCGGGCTTCGATGCTCATCAGGCGGCCCAAGGCGCCCTGAGCGATCAGGTTGCGGATGTCGCGGGAGATCGGATGAAACCGCCACTGGTAGTAGAAGGACAACCGCACTCCGGCATGCCGGACGACGTTCAGGATCCGGCTCATGTCCGCTGAGTTGGCCGCGCCCGGCTTCTCGCTGATGACATGCTTCTCCGCCCCGGCTGCCCGGATGACCAGGTCGGGGTTACGGTTGTTCGGCGCCAAGATGACGACGATCGGCACATCCGGCCGGGCTAAGAATTTATCCAGGGCGGTGACCGTCGTCTCCAATTTCTGTCCCATGTCCTGTTTGAGCAAGGCCAGGACGCGCTCGCCCTCGTCCCAGGCCACGACGGATTCGACCTCATCCAGGAGCTGGAGCGTGCGGAGGTGTGCGCGCGCATGGGGATGGTTGACACCGATCAGGCCGACTTTGACTTTGGTTCCGCGATCTGCCATAGAGACGACCTCCGAGGAGAGGGTTGGGGAGGGGACGACGGAGGGGAGGTCACGGGGAAGAGGAGCGCAAATCGCTCCGCCTGACCCTCACCCTGCCTGTTCATTATAGCTCGCTCCGCCTCGGAACGCAACGAAAAAAGCGCCGGGCGTCCATCACAGCGAGGACGGATAGTCCCGCGCGAGCGTGATAAAACCCCTTGACAACCGCCGTCCGGCGCTTCATGGTAGAGCAGAAGGAGGGAGCATGGCGATGGGACGGGTTCACGTGCTCTTCTGGCTCGACACAGAAGATTACATCACCCCTGAATCGGACGACGCGCCGATGCGCCTGGCGGAAATCTTCTCGTTCTACAACGTTCAGGGGACGTTCAAGCTGGTAGGAGAGAAAGTCCGGGTGCTCGAACGGCGCGGACGGACGGACGTGATCGATGCCTTGCGCGGGCAGGACATCGGCTACCACACGGATTTCCACAGCAAACCCCCGACGATCACGCAGTACCTGGCTGAGATGGACTGGGACGAAGGGGTCACGGAGTTCATCCGGCGCGAGACGCCCGGCCTCCTCGATATCCAGCGGGTCTTCGGCATCACCCCGTCGTGCTACGGGCATGGCGGGGGCACCTGGGGGCCGCACGCGTTCCCGGCGCTCCAGACCTGGGGTATTCCCTGCTACGTGAGCGGGAGCAGTTACGTCGCCCTCAACGGCCGGCCGTTCTCTTATTGCGGCGTCCTGGCGTTCTCCGCCCTGGAGCACGCGATGAGCATCGAGTTCGACATCGACCGGCCGGACGCCGCAACCCAGCTCCTCGCCCGGCTGACTCCGATGTACGAACGCCTGCAGCACGACGGCGGCGGGGTGATCAGCATCGGGACGCACCCCCTTCAGTGGGTGACCGACGAGTTCTGGGATGGCGTGAATTTTCCTCGTGGACGCAACCCGCTGACTGAAGGCTGGGTCAGGCCTCCGTTCAAACCCCCGGAACGGGTCGAGGCGGGATACCGGAACTTCCGGACGTTTCTCGAGGCGATCTTGAGGTTGCCGGACGTGGAGGTCAGTCCCGCCCACCGGCTGATCGGTCTCTACCCGGATCGGGCGCGCGGCCGCACGTTCTCCCTGGCTGATGTGGTCAGCCTCGCCCGCGCCACGACGGACGTGATCACGTTCTACCGGATTGATGAGGCCGATGTGTCCGCCTCGGAGGCGTTCTGGCTGATCATCGCCCCGCTCGTCCACTACGCCGTGCAGAAGGAACTGCCCCAGGACATCAGCCATCGTCCGGTGCTCGGGCCGGTCCGGCAGACGGCGACGGACCTGGGGGGAGACACGATTCCGACGACGGCGTTCACCGAGGGACTGGAGAGCGCCGCCCGGTACGTCGAGCACCACGGCCGGGTGCCGAGCGAGGTATGGGTCGGGCCCTGGCGGATGTCCCCGGAGGATTTTCTGGCGACCGCGGCCGCCGCCCTCGTCGCCCTGGCGGATGGAAAACTCCTCGATGACGTCCACATCCGGCGCGGGAGTCTCACCTGC
The DNA here is from genome assembly GCA_016209865.1 of Candidatus Latescibacterota bacterium. Classification (GTDB taxonomy): domain Bacteria; phylum JAAXHH01; class JAAXHH01; order JAAXHH01; family JACQVL01; genus JACQVL01. Next base: position 6,296 of record JACQVL010000018.1, read on the forward strand.
ACCCAGTATGCCCGCGAAGAGTATGCACGGGGGAACTGGCAGTGGGTCTGCTTTCCCGACGGGTTCACGGCCGGCCGGACGTTCGACCTGGCCCGGCTGCAGACGTGGACGATCAAGCCGGCGGGGATGGAGCAAGGGTGAAGGCCGGGGTTCGGGGTACGGGGTACGGGAAGGAAAAGAGATCGGGGGGATGGTTCTGTAAAAATGCCGGATAAACCACACACATGAACTCGAGGCGAATCTGTGGTCACTTGTTTCATCTTTTCCCGAATCCCGAACCCCGTACCCCGAATCCCTGCTCTCTGCCTGTTGGCCCTCCTGATCGGCCTGACCCGCTGCGGCGGGGATTCGGCGTCGAGCCGAACGGGCACTGTCCGGATACGGCTGGCTGACGCTCCGTTTCCGTATCAGCACGTGCACGCCGTCTCAGTCACGATCGCGCGGGTGGACATCCGGCAGACGGGCACGTCGAACTACAGCGCGATCATGCCCGAACCCCGCACGTTCGACCTCCTCACTCTGCAAGGCGGGACGACGGACGTCCTGGGGAGTGCGGCGCTTTCGACACACTCGTACGATCAGGTTCGAATGAAGATCGAATCGGTGTCCTTGAGGCTCACCGATGGCCGGACGTTCGCCCCCGCCGTGGCCGATTCTCTGAAAGACGGGATGGTCGTCAAGATGGCCTCCCCGATCCAGGTCAAGGGCAACCGCACGATCGAACTGGTCCTCGATTTCGACGTGAACCGATCGTTCATCGCGCAGGACGATCCTGCCGTGTCCGGCGGGATCAGCGGGTTTGTCTTCAAGCCGTCCGTGCGGGTCGCCGACCTGTCCACCGTCGGCCGCATCACCGGCTCGGTCAAGCATAACAACCGCACCCCTTCGATCCTGACGGATGACCTCCCGGTCCTCGGGCTTCAGGTGTCCGTGTTTCAGGCTGGCTCGCCGGATACCGCATCGACCGTGACGGATGACACCGGCAGTTACGCCGTCTTCTTCCTGCCGGCTGGCCAGTACACGGTCGCGGCGGACGCGACGGACAGCACCACTGCCTGGAGCATCCCCGGCGTCGTCGTGACGACCGCCAACCCGACGCGGCAGGACGCGCTGTCGGCCCGGCGGTAGGGGCGCGGTCACTCTCCGCACACCTGTCGGAAGACGCGCAGGAAATTGCCCCCTAAGATCTTCCGGATGTCCTCCTCAGAATACCCGCGCTGCAACAGCGCCTCGGTCACCCTGGGCATCCCTGCCACATCCTCCAGCCCTGTCGGCGTCCAGGGCACGCCATCAAAATCTGATCCTAAGGCCACGTGATCAGGGCCGGCTAACTCGACGATGTGATCGATATGATCGATCAACCGGTCGATCGGGACCTCACGGGCGTTCGCTTGAAGATAGGCGGTGAAGAAATTCACGCCGATCACCCCACCGTTCCGGGCGATGGCGTGAATCTGGTCGTCGGTCAGGTTGCGGAAATGCGGGTTTAGGGCGGCGGCGTCAGAGTGAGAGGCCACGATGGGATGGGTGGAAACGACCAGGATGTCCTCGACAGTCGTAGCTGCCGCGTGGGAGATGTCGATCAGCATGCCCAGCCGGTTCATCTCCTGGATTACCTGGCGTCCGAACTCGGTCAGTCCGTCGTGGGATGGGGTGGCGTCTGCCGCGGCATCAGCCCAGTCGGTGCTGTTATTCCAGGTGATCCCGACCAGCCGCACCCCCTGGTCGTAGAACATCCGCAGGTTTTCGATCTTGTTTTCAATCGCATGTCCCCCCTCAATACCTAAGATGCCGGCGATTTTCCCCTGTTGATTCAAGCGCGCGATGTCCCCGGCTCGCAACGCCAGCCCTAAGTCATGAGGGTTCCGGGCGAGTTGCTCGTCGAATACCGCGATCAAGTCCCGAGCCCGGTTGGCCGCTCGATCGGGCAAGAAACTGGGGCTGACCCAGACGGCAAAGACCTGGGCATCAATCCCGCCCTCCCGTAATCGCGGGATGTCGGTATCGTGATCTTGATGGCGATCGCCGAGCTGATGCCCCTCGTCCAGCACGGCCAGCAGGATGTCGTTATGCAAGTCTGCCACGAACGCCTGCTGATGCAGCACCAATGCCTCGCGATGCCGGGAGGTGGCCGGAAGGGGCTCCAGTGAGGCTGGAGGCTCATGACGCCCTTCGCAGGCGGACAGAGACACGAACAGGGTCAACGTCAGCGTCTCGATTGTCCTCTTGACAAGCCGGGGGCTTTGTGGTATGTACTGAGCGAGCAGCCTCATCAGATCATGGCCTTTCGGATATCCGTGTCCATTCCTCAAGAAACAGGATCAGCCCTGAAAAGCAAGGTGTTTTGGCGATGTGGATCGCAGCCTTTCTCCTCCTTCAGACGATTCTCGTTCAGCGCAGCGAGCCGATTAGAACCGCCTTTTTTTCTCCTGCGCCCCTGACACGCCAGGCCAGCGCTGAGCGGCCCGGCATCGCGCATCTTGAAGATGTCGAAAACCTCATCCTGACGCTCACGAACGACGTCCGCCGGCAGCATGGCCTGCCCGCGTTGCTTCCCGAAGAGACCCTCCGCCTCATCGCGCGCGGACACAGCGATGACATGCTGACGCGCCGCTTCTTCGCCCATGTCAACCCGGACGGCCAGAACGCCGCCGACCGGATTGCTCTTCAGCATCGTCGATTGATCGGGGTGACAGGGGAGAACATCTGGAGCGGCTCCGGCTATGTCATCACCAACCGGAGACAGCTCGCTGAGACGATCATCGATGGGTGGATGCAGAGCCCGGGACACCGGGAGAATATTCTGCGGCGGGAATACACTCATCTCGGCGTGGGAGTGTCGGTCAGGAATTGCGAAATCCGGGCGACCCAGAACTTCGCCGCCGTCCGCGCCTACGTCAACTGGGCGATTCCGCAGAAGGTCGGGAAAGGCGGTCTGCTGAACCTCTCGATCACCTCATTCCCCGCGTCTGAGGCGAGCGCAGAACGGTACGACTACTGGCTCTCCAAGAGGGAGCAACAGGCCGGGGATTCGATTCCGATCATGGACGGCACGGTCAACGTCGATCCGGGGATGTACACCCTCCGGTTCTACTTCCCGCGGCCGGGCGGGTTCACGATCTACTGGGGACCGGCGGTTGAGGTGAGGTAGGGAGATGAGAGAAGATATGCTGATCTACTTTGCAGGCCCGCTGTTCTCCGAATCGGAGAAGCGATACAATCAGCGCCTGACGGACCGGTTGGAGGCGATTGGATACCGGGTGTTCTTGCCCCAGCGGGATGGGATTGAGCTGAACGAACCGCCGCATGATCAGCAGACGAAAGACGAGCGGCGGGGGGCTATCTTTCAGCTCGATGTCTCCAAGGTTCTCGAAGCGGACGTGTTCCTGTTCGTCCTCGACGGCCGGGTGCCGGATGAGGGAGCGTGCGTGGAACTGGGCGTGGCATACTGCCAGAAAGCGCTCCAGAACCGCAAGAAGCTACTCATCGGACTCCACACCGATGTTCGCGCCATCTTTCTTGACTCTAAACTCAACCCCATGCTGAGCGTCCCGCTGGAGTATATCGCCGAGAACGAGGATGAGTTGGTGCGGATGTTGAAACAGTACAAAGAGGCCGGGACGCTGGATTAGATCAGTGCTCCGGTCACCACTGCCTCTAACGATGTCACGGTCACACGATCCCCTAACGAATACTGTCGGTCACCAGGGTACACCACGATCAGACGATCAAGCGCCAGATCCTCCAGGGCTATCCGCATCGAGGGCGTCAGGCGTGGTGCGTCAAGACGCTTGCATTCCACCCCCAGCTTCCGTCCATGCGTGATCAGCAGCAGGTCCAACTCTGCGCCGTTGTGGGTCGCCCAGAAATAACTCTCATCCGGTTGTATGGCCTTGAGCGTTTCTTCGATCACATACCCTTCCCATGATGCGCCACATTTTGGATGGGAGAGCAGGTCTTTCATCGAGCGGAGACCGAGCAACTGGTGGAGCAGCCCAGTATCCCGGAGATACACCTTGGGTGATTTGACCTGTCGTTTCTTGAGGTTGGCGTACCATGGCTGGAGCTGTCGTACCATGAACACGCCATCCAGGAGGTCGAGATACCGGCGAGTGGTGGTTTCATTGACACCCAGGGACCGGGCCAGGTCTGCCGCGTTCCAGACCTGCCCGTGATAGTGAGCCAGCATCGTCCAGAATCGGAATACTGTGAGAGCCGGGACTCGAAGACCGAGCTGAGGCAGATCACGCTCCACAAAGGTCTGGATGAAGTTCCTCCGCCAGGCCAGGCTATCCGCTTCAGAACGCGCCAGAAAGGATAACGGAAAGCCGCCGCGCAACCAGTGTCGGGTCTGGGCTGATACTCCCACTTCCTCCAGACTGAACCCGCTCATCGTGATGATTTCCAGCCGTCCTGCCAGGGATTCGGAAGCCTGACGTAGAAGCTGTGGGGAAGCACTGCCGAGGATCAGAAACCGGGCGGGCAGCGGCTGACGGTCGGCCAGCACACGCAACACCGGAAACAATTCTGGGCGACGCTGAATCTCATCGATCACCACCAACCCCCGGAGGTCTCGGAGTGCCGTCATCGGCTGCTCCAGCCGTGCCAGACTGATCGGGTCCTCGAGATCGAAATAGTTCAACGTCTCGGCCGGCACAAACGTGCGGGCGAGGGTCGTCTTCCCGCACTGACGTGACCCAACGAGCGTCACCACCCGGCTGCGCTGCAGGGCTTGCTCGATCTGGTGCGCGAGACTCGTGCGTTCGATCATCATGAGAAAGAATATACCATGAAAATCCAGCATGTCAAGCAGGATTTTCATGGCGTTTTCTTCCCTGTGAGGGGGAAAACAGGAGAGCGGTGAAGGTTGGGAGCAATGGGGAGGAACACGAAAGGATAAACGCAAACAGCCCGACCAGGAGGCAATCTCGCCTCTCTTGATCGGGCCGTTGTTGGGAGGATCAGCAGCAGGCAGGGCCGGGCATCGTCATTGCGGTGTCCCGAACCCCGTACCCCGAATCCCGAACCCCGTCACTTCAGCATTGTCATCCGGCGGGTCTGACTGAACCCGGTGCTGGTCGTCAGCCGGTACAGGTAGACGCCGCTGGCCACCGGCTGGCCGTGGGCATTCCGGCCATCCCACGTCGCTCCATACCGGCCTGGTGCTTTAGGCTCATCCACCAAGCGAACCACTTCTTGACCCAGCAGGTTGAAGACAACCAGCATCACGTGCGCCTGCTGTGGCACCTCGTAGGCGATCTGGGTCGTCGGGTTGAACGGGTTGGGGCGGTTCGCCTTTAGCGCAAACGCCGTCGGCAGAGCCTCCGCCACCACCGGCTTCGCCGCCGCATTCTTGTGAATCACGATGCTCCCGCCCTCCAGCGCTGTCGTCGGCTCCGCATCGTCTCCCGCGCCTGACTGATTGTCGTACACCATCCCTCCCGGCCCCTGAATCTTGATTCGGAACTTGTCCACGCCGCCTCCACCAGACACCTGCCCATCCGTCGCACTCACCTGGAAGGTATAACTCCCACTCCCGTTGATCGTCCCCGATCCCTTGAATTTGGCCTGCGCGCCCGCGACCACCAGCCATTCGTACTGAGTGCTCTTGAAGGTCAAGTCCCCCGCTTTGAACTGAAATTGCGTATTGCCCGACGGGATCGTGGCCCCGGGCAGGTATTTGGACACGAACCCGACGGTGGCTTTGCCCGTGAGGGTGGGGTTGGCCGGGTAGGCCCCGGGCGGGGAGGTGAACCAGCCGCCGCCGGTCACAAAGCCGGCGCTCGGGTCGTAGATGACGACAAACTGGAACGCGGCCTCGCCGGCCCCGCCGTCATCATCGGTTACCGTGAGCTTGACCGTGTAGACTCCCGCAGTCGTATACGCATGGGTGCCGCTCACGGCTCCTGAACCATTGGTTTCGGTGACCGTGCCTGCTGAGGTCGTGCCATCGCCCCAGCTCCATTCGGCCGTGTGGGTATCCGGCGTGCCGGGGTCGGAGAAGGACGCGCTGGCGGTGATAGGCGTATTCACGCTGATGGGATCGATCGGAGCGGTGATCGCGCCCACCGTCGGGGCCACATTCTGCACGGTCACCGCGGTCTGGGCTGTGGTCGAGACGTTGCACCGGTCGGTGACTCGGACGGTGATGGTGCGGGTGCTCGGCCCGTCCAGGCCGACCGCCGAGAAGGCTACGCTCTGGCCGGGCGTCTCGAATGAGCCGTTGTGGTCCAGGTCCCAGGTGAAGGTCACAGGATGGCCGTCCGGGTCACTGCCGGTCGCGGCGACGGTCACGGTGCCTCCTTCATCCACACTATACGGCCCGCCCGCGTTGGCGATGGGCGGCTGGTTGACCACCTGGACGGTCCGGGTGGCGATCGCCTGATTGCTATGGGAATCGGTGACGGTATACGTCCGGGTATAGGTCCCCGGCGTTTGGGTGTCCACATTACCAGTGATCACGATGGCGGCGGTGAGATCCCCATCACAGGCATCTGTCGCGGTCGCGCCCGGTTCCACATAGGGGGTCGGGCATTCCAGAGTCAGGGGATTGGCCCCGTTCAGCGTAATAGTCGGTGGGGTCGTATCTTGCACGATGATGCAGACTTGATCGGAGGCAGTACCTCCTTTGCCATCATCGACGGTAAGGGTGACGATGGTTGTTCCCAGGGGGAACGTAGCCGTAGGAGTCGCGCTCGCAGGATTATCAAAGGTGATCCCTGGTGCTGACCAGGCGTAGGTCAACGGATCACCATCAGGGTCGTAAGAGCCTGTGCCGTTCATAGTGACGGACGCACCGGATGGGGAAGTGCATTCAACCGTTTGGTTAGGTCCAGCAGCGGCTATGGGAGGGCGGTTCTCTGTACGACAAATTTTGACGGTTGAACACCCAACGTTATCACCAGCAAAGTCATCAATGAACAGTAAATAAACCTGTTGCGCGATAAAGGGGTGTTGTCCCTCAGTTGACTTGATGGGCTTGTTCAGGGCGGATTACCACTATATATGGGCCATAACCAAATATTGATCCCAACATGTAGTATGCCAATCCCATCGGTTTACCTATCAAGGCAGCTGAGGGACATTACCGATAAAGGGGGTCCGGGTAAATTAGTCGCCGAGGAGGACTCGCCATGACCCTCTACGAGAAACTCAGCCGGAAGCCGAAACAATTTTTGGCGTGTACCGGGATGCCCCTCCACCTGTTTGAGGAATTGCTTCCCCAATTGGCAGACGCGTATCACCACCAGGAGGCCCAGCGAAAACAACACGTGGTCCGCACCGGCCAGCCGCGCCACCGCCGACCCGGTGGGGGCGGCCAATTTGCCAACGATGTGCCGAATCGCTTACTGATGTTGCTGCTCTACTATCGCCTCTATCTGACCCAAGAGTTCATGACCTTGTTGTTTCAGGCTGGTCATAAGAGTGTCATCTGTCGCGCGATTCACCAGATGCGCCCCGTCTTCGAGGCCGTGCTCCCGACCCCGGAGCGGGCCCGGCGCCGGATCCTGGCGCTGGCCAAGAAAGAGCAGGAACGCCGCAAACGGATCGGCAGCCTCGACGAGTTTCGGGACACCTATCCGGAACTGACCTTCATCATCGATGGCACGGAACAACCCAAGCGCAAACCCCAAGACGCCGAGAAGCGCCGGTCCCACTACTCTGGCAAACGGAAGCGGCATACCCGCAAGCAATTGGTCACCACGACGCCTTCCGGCATTATCGTGGACCAGAGTCCCTCCGTCGCTGGGCGGGTCCATGACTTCGAGGTGTTCAAGGCCGATCACGCCGCCCGGGGTGTCCTCCACGAGTTTACAGACTACCGGGTCAGTCTCTATGGCGACAGCGGCTTTCAGGGCATGGCCGACTTGGGGTTACCCGTCGAGGTCCGGCTGATGGCCCGGGCTCGGCGGAATCATCCCTTAACGACCGAGCAGCAGCAACTCAATCGGCTCCGGAGCCACACGCGCGTCCGCATTGAGCATACCCTCTCGCGCCGGAAGAAGTACCGCATCGCCGCCGAGGAGTATCGGAATCGCGATCGCGATTATGATCCGACGATGAATCTTGTGGCTGGCTTGGTGAACCTACGAGCCTATGACCGGATCTTCCACCAAACGGGTATTCCGATCTAATCCGAACACGGCCCGGGAAAACACGTCTCACAGAAAAGACACCTTATCACGCAACAGATTTATTACCATTAGGCAACAGGAAACCGGGACTTGAGGCATATTCCCAAGTTTTGAGAGAAGCAGGGTTGATCTCCAAACAAGATGGGAAAGATATCATATCATGGGCTGGAATACGGAACCATGCGGCTCATGGGGAGTGGAATGAAGTGTCAGACAAGAGTAGAATTTCGCTTATGCTGGAAGGGGTTAATCTATTCATGCGGAAATACTCCACATAAGGTTGCACCCTAACAACGCGTTGCAGGCCGACTGGAACCGCGTCCGGTTTTTGCCGCCCCGTGCTGAGTGTCACCCCTGTGCCTGTCGTCCCGTCTGCGTTCGCGGTGCCAGCGGCTGAGCGCGGGTGTTAGGCCGCTCCCCCCCTCGATGCTCCGCTGCGCGGGCGGCGTGGTTGCCCGCCCCCCCGCCGGGTCTGAGGCCGCCGCTGGCCTGGCCGCGTGGGGTGGGAGTGGGTGCGTCTCCGGGCG
>JACQVL010000093.1 GCA_016209865.1 Candidatus Latescibacterota bacterium
GATGACGGCAGCATCCGCGCGTTCCTGCCCGATTTAGTGGAGATGGGAATCGATATCCTCAACCCGGTGCAGTGGACCTGTCCCGGCATGGACCGGGTGGAACTGAAACAGGAATTTGGGGATCGACTCTGCTTCCACGGCGCGGTCGATAATCAACGCATCCTCCCGTTCGGGACGCCGGAGGACGTGCGCGCCGAAGTGCGACGCTGCATCGATGCCCTGGCCAGCGACAGGACAGGCTACATCCTCGCCCCCTGTCACAACATTCAGCCAGTCACTTCGTTAGACAACATCCTCGCCATGTATGACGAAGCCTGGCAGTATGGACGGTACGCATAAACGACCATATTTTCACCGCAAAGAGCGCAAAGGACGCAAAGGTCAATACGGCGAGAATAGATTTCATGGTACGAGAATTGCTAATGAATTTTGATGAACAGATTCGATCATCGATTGATTCATGGCACGGCTGTAGGGGCGCAGGATTCTGCGCCCCTACAACATCCCTACAACGATGACTCCGCACTCCGCGATAAATAGACAGGAGACATGCCATGCCATACGGCTATAACGGAACGATCCTGCGCGTCAACCTGACGACCGGGGCGATCACGACCGAGGAACCGGGAGAGGCCATCTACCGGCGCTACTTGGGCGGCGGAGGGTTGGGCGCTTACTATCTGCTGAAGGAGGTGCCTGCCGGGATCGACCCCTTCGGGCCGGAGAATAAACTCATCTTCATGACCAGCGTGATCAACGGGACGCCGCTGTCCGGGGTCAACCGCTACGCGGCGGTGGCCAAGTCCCCACTGACCGACGGCTACGGCGAGTCCGAGGCCGGCGGCTACTGGGGGCCGGCCCTGAAAGCCGCCGGGTTCGACGGGATCATCGTGGAGGGGCAGGCCGAGAGGCCGGTCTACCTGTACGTCAACGACGGGGAATGCGAAATCCGCGACGCGTCGCGCTACTGGGGACAGTTAGCCGACGCCGTGCAGCACGGGCTGGAGGAAGAGATCGGGGACAAGAAAATCCGGGTGCTCCAGACGGGCGTCGCCGGGGAGAACCTGGTGCGCTTCGCGGCCATCGTCAACCAGCAGCGGCATTTTCACGGACGGGCCGGACTGGGAGCGGTGATGGGGTCGAAGAGACTCAAAGCCATCGTCTGCCGGGGCCGGAAACGGATGGAACTGGCCGACAAAGAGGACATGCAGCGGGTGCTCCAGTGGTTCAAGGAGGCGTACGACCCGGACACAGACCCCAGGCATGACATGGGAACCGCCCAGGCGGTGCGGCTCCTGAACGCGGACGGCATCCTGCCGACGTACAACTTCCGGGATGGGTCGTTCGAACAGGCGATGAACATCAGCGGCCAGACGATGCGGGATACCATCTTGGCCAACCGTGGCACCTGCTACGCCTGTGTCGTCGCCTGCAAACGGGAGGTGGAGGTCGAGGGCACGGATGTGACCCCGGAGTACGGCGGGCCGGAGTACGAGACGATCGCGGCGCACGGCTCCCTGTTAGGCATCGGCAACCTGAACCATATCGCACTGGTCAACAAGATGCTGGCCCAGTATGTCCTCGATTCGATCTCGACCGGCGCGGTCATCGGGTTTGCGATGGAATGTTACGAGCGGGGCATCATCACCCGTGAGGACACGGACGGGCTTGAACTCACTTTCGGGAACGAGGAGGTCGCCTTGCGGCTGATCGACCTGATCGCCCGCCGGGAAGGGATCGGGGCTATCCTGGCCGACGGGGTGATGCGAGCGGCGGCTCGATTCGGCCAGGGGGCGGAACACTACGCCCTGCACGTGAAGGGCCAGGAAATCCCGATGCACGAGCCGCGCGGCAAGCGGAGCCTGGCCTTAGCCTACGCGACCTCCCCGACGGGCGCGGATCACATGGAAGCCCCGCACGACCCGTTCTACGAGTCGTTCAACCCGGCCGGCCATCACGCTCTGTCGGCGCTCGGCCTGATCGAGCCGGTCGACCGGCTCGACATGGGGCCGAAGAAAGTCAAAGCGTTCTACTACACCCAGCTCGTCTGGAGCCTCTACGATACCGTCGGGATGTGCGATTTCGTCTGTGCACCCATCAACGACCTGGAGCTGGATAAACTGGTCGATTACGTGAGCGCCGTGACCGGCTGGGAAGTCAGTCTGTGGGAACTCCTCAAAGTCTCCGAACGGGGGAACGCCATGAAGCGAGCGTTCAACGTGCGCGAAGGGTTCGGTCCGGAAGACGATACCCTGCCGGAGCGCCTGTTCGAACCCCTTCAATCGGGCGCGCTCAAGGGGGTGGCCATCGACCGGGACGAGTTTGCCCGGATGAAGCGCCTCTACTACGACATGGTCGGCTGGGACCGCACGACCGGCTTCCCGACGACGGCGAAGCTGGCCGAGCTCGACCTGGACTGGCTGGAGCCGGATCGGCCAGGGAACGGAGAATAATCCATGCGCCCCATCGATTACGCCCAGCATAACGCAGAGGTAAAGGCGATTTGGGACGCCTACTATAAGCGTGAGCCCATCCGGGTGCCGATCATCCTGGGGATCAACCCCCGGTACACGATGTTCGACGACGAGACCAACCCCGACCGCATCTCCTTTACGGCCTACTCGACCGACTCCCTGGTCATGTTAGAGCGCCAACTGATCCATCAGGATTGGATCCGCCATCACATCCCCCAGGACATGGAGATGGGACCGCCTCAAAACGGATGGGCGGTGTACGTTGACTTCCAGAACTACTACGAGGCTGCCTGGCTGGGCTGTGACGTCCACCACTATCAGGGCCAGGTGCCCGATACCGCGCCCCTCTTGCAGGACGACACCAACAAACACCGCCTGTTCGACCAGGGAATTCCCGACCCGTTCGAGGGTGGGCTCATGCGGCGCAACTGGGCCTTCTTCGACTACTTCAAGCAAAAGCAGGCCGGGGGGTACACCTACAAAGGCCTGCCCATCGCCTCTGTCGCTCCCGCCGGACTGGGAACGGACGGTCCACTCACCGTCGCCTGCAACCTGCGTGGGACGACGGAGTTCATGACCGACCTGTTGGCCGATCCCGGCTACGCCCGCGCCTTGCTCGACTACATCACCGAGGCGACGATCGTCAGGATCACCGCCTACCGGCAGCGGCTCGGCCTGCCGCTCAAGACCCCGGAATGGGGGTTCGCGGACGACGCCCTTCAACTCATCTCTACAGACCTGTACGAATCCCTCATCCTGCCTTTCCACAGACGGCTGGTCGAGACGTTCTCGGAGGGGGGGCCGAACTCCATCCACCTCTGCGGGGACGCGACCCGCCATTTCGGGTTCCTACGGGGTGCGCTGAACATCCAGAGCTTCGATACGGGCTTCCCGATCGACTTTGCGTGGGTGCGCGATCAGGTCGGGCCGGACGTGGAGATCAGAGGCGGCCCTTCGGTCATGCTGCTCCAGACCGGGTCGCCGGCACAGGTCCGGGCAGAGGTGCGTCGCGTCCTCAGTTCCGGCGTCATGCGCGGGGGACGGTTCATCCTGCGGGAAGCGAACAACCTTCCGCCGGGCGTTCCCGTGGAGAATCTCTGGGCGATGTATGAGACAGGCAAGGAGTATGGACAGTACGAATGAAAGGAGCCAAAGATGTCTGATCAACCCCAGTTAACCGCAGAAGAACACGACCGCATCCGGCGGATGCGATGGTGGCACGAGGCCAAGTTTGGTCTGTTCATCCATTGGGGACTGTACAGCGTGATCGGCCGGCACGAGTGGGCGATGGAAGTGGAAGGGATTCCGGTCGCCGAGTATGAGCAGTTAGCCACACGGTTCACCCCCAAGCCCCACGCGGCACGTGACTGGGCGCGGCTGGCCAGACGCGCCGGGATGAAGTACATGGTGATGACCACGAAGCACCATGAGGGGTTCTGTCTGTTCGATACCCAGTACACCGACTACTGCGCCCCGAAGCGGGCGTGCGGGCGCGACCTCGTCGCCGAGTACGTCGAGGCGGCGCGGGCAGAAGGGCTGCGGGTGGGGTTCTACTATTCGTTGATGGACTGGCATCATCCCGATGGAGCGCGCTGCGCGCAGGATGAGGCGGCACGGAAGCGCTTCGTCGAGTACATCCACGGCCAGGTGCGCGAACTCTGCACGAACTACGGCACGCTGGACATCCTGTGGTACGACGTGGCCTGGCCGCTGGACGCGGACGGGTGGGAATCCGCTAAGATGAACCGCATGGTGCGCGAGCTTCAGCCCGACATCATCCTCAACAACCGTTCGCGGCTCCCTGAAGACTTCAGCACCCCGGAGCAGCACATCCACGCTGAGGCCGCGGGCCGCGCCTGGGAAGCGTGCATGACGATGAACGAGAGCTGGGGATACCATCAATCGGACGACGCCTGGAAGACGCCCAAACAGATCATCCGGAACCTCGTCACCTGCGCGCGAGACGGGGGAAACTACCTGCTCAACATTGGCCCCAAGCCGGACGGGTCGATCCCTGAACCGTCGATCCAGATTTTGAATGCTGTCGGCGCGTGGATCGACCGGAACGGAGAGACGATCTACGGGGCGGAGCGCTGCGGCGTCACCAGTTCGCTGTTCGCCAACTTCACCCGCAAGGGGAACACCCTGTACGTGCATGCTCACTTCTGGCCGGGGGAATCGTGGTCGATCGCCGGCCTGAAGACGGAAGTCAAATCTGCTCGTCTGCTCCGCACCGGCCAGTCGGTCGCGTTCGAGCAGACCCCGTTCCACGTGCGCCTGACCGGTCTGCCGGCCGACGCCCCCGACGACCCGGCGACCGTCCTGGCCTTAGAATGCGCGTCCGTCCCTGAACAGGACATGCTGGCCGTCCGGACCGGGATGCCGCGCGGCACGGTCTGATATAAGAGGTTCCTCCCGTGCAACCCAGAGACCGCATGTTTCATGTCTTCACCGGCCAGCCGGTCGACCGCCTGCCCGCCCAGCCGATCTGCATGACCTTTGCCGCCCGGACGGCGGGGGTCGATTACTACTCGTACGTCACCGACTACCGAGTGCTGGTCGATGCCCAGGTTCGGACGGCGGAACGCTTCGACCTCGACATCGTCACCCTCTGCTCCGACCCCTGCCGGGAGGCCGCCGACTGCGGCGCGCCCGTCCGGTGGTTTCCCGATCAGCCCCCAGCACACGACCCGCGGGACCCCCTGATCAAGGAGAAACGGGACCTGGGACGGCTACAACAGCCCGACCCATACAGCGGCGGGCGCATGTACGACCGGGTGAAAGGCGCGGCCCTATTGAAGGAGAAGGTCGGGGGCGATCTCCCCATCTTAGGTTGGATCGAAGGGCCGATGGCTGAGGCGGCTGACCTGCGGGGCATGAACGAGATCATGCTCGACCTGATCGACGACCCCGCCTTCGTCCACGACCTGTTCGCGTTCATCGTGGAGATGGAGCTGAACTTCGCGCGCGCCCAGATCGACGCCGGGATCGACATCATCGGCATCGGAGACGCGGCGGCGTCCCTGGTCGGCCCCGACCTCTACCACACGCTGATCTTCCCGTACCAGCAGCAGATGGTGGACATCCTGCACGCGATGGACTGTCCGGTCCGGCTCCACATCTGCGGGAATGCCACACATCTGCTGGCCGATATGGGACGGCTGGGCGTGGAGATGGTGGACATCGACGCCCCGGTCGACCTGAGGCTGGCGCGCGAACGGATGGGACCGGACGTGGCCATCCTGGGGAACATCCATCCGGTGCAGTACCTGCTGGAAGGAACCCCGGAGGATGTGTTTGAAGGACTGGCCATCTGTCACGAGCAGGTCGGCGACCGGTACATCGTCGGGCCGGGGTGCGAAGTTCCGCCGCTGAGTCCGCCGGAGAACGTGCGCGCCGTGGTGGACTATGCGAAGGCAACAGCAGTGACCCCTCACCCCCGGCCCCTCTCCCACAGCGGGGAGAGGGGAGACACCCATGCCCTCTAAGCACTCTCCCTTTCTCGCCCCTTGTGGGAGAGAAAGGGGGTCGGGGGGATAGTGAGGGCCAGAGAAGACCTCATGGACATGGAATTCAAACCCGACTGGCCTCAAGCCGTCGAACGCTTTCAAGCCTGGTGGGCGGGCGACATCATCGATCGCGTCGCTCTCCAGGTGACCGCCCCCAAAGCCGGGTATCAGCCCAGACCAGTCCCCCCACCCCCCACGCTCGAAGCACGCTGGACGAGCGTCGATTACGTCATCGAAGCGGCGGAAGAGCGCATGCGGGCCACGTTCTACGGGGGCGAAGCGTTCCCCATCTTCTTCCCCAGCTTAGGGCCGGACGTGTTCAGCGCCTACCTGGGGTGCGAATCGATCTTCGCCCCGGACACGATCTGGGTGAAGCCCAACATCACGGATTGGGACAATCCCCCGCCCCTGACGCTCGACCCGAGCAATCGCTGGTGGCGGTTGACCTTAGAGATGATCGAACGGGCGTTAGAGCGAGCGCCGGGACGGTATTTCGTCGGCCTCACCGACCTCCACGGCGGGATGGACGCGCTCTCCGCCATGCGGGGGCGTGAACAGCTCTGCGTTGATCTGATCGATTGTCCAGAGAAGATTAAGGTGGCGATGGAGGACTTCATCACCCCGCTGTGGTTCGACATCTATGAAGCCATGCATCAGCCAATCCAGGAGAAGATGACCGGCTCGACTTCCTGGTTCCCCGTCTGGTCGCCCGGACGGTGGTACCCGACCTCCTGCGACTTCGCGGCGCTGGTCTCCCCGGCGATGTTCGATGACTTCATCCTGCCGGACATCGTCGCTGAGGTCGAATGGCTCGACCATTCACTCTACCATCTCGACGGCCCGGACGCGATCGTCCACCTGGATTCCCTGCTCAACATCCCCAGGCTCGGCGGCATCCAGTGGGTGCCGGGCGCCCGGTACTCGTCAATGCTGCCCTGGCTGCCGCTCCTGAAACGCATTCAGCGGGCGGGCAAACTGTTGCATCTAAGTGTCAACCCCTATGAGATCGAGCCGCTCTTGCGCGAATTATCCCCCAACGGGGTGATGTTCCATACATCCTGTCCCACTGAAGCCGAAGCGCGGGCGTTGCTGTCAACAGCGGAACGATGGACCCGGAGTGGATAAGGGGTCTGTGATAGATATAGTTTTTCAGATAATGTTTTGGACTACGCCTCCTGCTCTCACACCTCACCTCATCCCCCGCTCCCCCTTCCCCTCTCCGC
>JACQVL010000094.1 GCA_016209865.1 Candidatus Latescibacterota bacterium
AACAGGAGGGTGGATCATCGACTACTGTCATTGTCCGCTCGAAACTCCAGTCCACCGGAACAAGGACTGCTCCGCCGATCAACTGCGCCGACGGTTCGAGACGGTGCTGGCTGAAGGGGGTGACGAGGTCTGGTGTGCCGTTCCTGAAGAGGTGATGGATTACCACCTGACCCGGCGGCAGACCCGGATCGAGACACTCGCCGAGACGCCGGAAGAACGGCGCTATCGCCTGCGCCTCGACGGGCTGAGCGACCGGGTCACGTGCCGGACGCTCACGGTCGACGCGGAGGTGCCGGCGGCCTGGTGCCGGTCGCCCGCCGTGTGGGTGGACGGACAGCCCCGTCCGGCGTCCTTAGTGCGGCCGCGGACGCTGCGGGTGACGGTGGACGTTGTCGATGGAATGGAGCTGGTGTTTCGTAAACGATGAACGCGGAATGATGAACGATGAACCAGGTCGGCGTCGACATCGGCGGGACGTTCACGGATGTCCTCCTCTACGACCCTGCTCAGCACCAGTTCCGCATCGGAAAAGTCCTGACGACGCCGGAGGACCCGGCCCTGGGGGTACTCGATGGACTGCGCCAGGTCATGCCCGGCCCGGAGTCTGCAGCCTCCCTCTCCCGCATCGTCCACGGCACGACGCTCGTCACCAACGCCCTGATCGAACGCAAAGGGGCGCTGACCGCGTTGCTCACGACACAGGGGTTCCGGGATGCGGTCGAGATCGGCCGCGAGCACCGGTACGACCTGTATGATATCTTTATCGAACGGCCCACATCCCTCGCCCCACGCTGGCTGAGACGCGAGGTCCCGGAACGCCTCAGGGCCGATGGGACGATCCTCATCCCGTTAGACGTATCGGAGACCCGTCGCATCGTCCGCGACTTGAGAGGCCTGGGGGTCGAAGCGATCGCGGTGTCCTTCCTCCATGCGTACCGGAACGATCGCCATGAACGACGAGCCGCGGCGATCATCGCGGACGAAGCCCCTGAGATTATCGTCTCTCTCTCCTCGGACATCCACCCGCACCTCGGCGAGTACGAGCGGACCTCCACCACGCTGGCCAATGTCTACGTCCGCCGTCTCGTCCAGGCTTACCTGGAGCAACTCGAGGCGCAGTTGGCCGCGTTGGGGTTCACTGGCTCGCTGTTCGCCATGCTGTCCAGCGGGGGAATCTGCTCCGTCGAAACGGCTCAACGGTACCCCATCCGGCTGGTCGAGAGCGGGCCGGCGGCGGGCGCGCTGGCGGCGGCCGAGTTTGGCCGGCATCTCGGAGAGTCCCATCTCCTGGCCTTCGACATGGGCGGGACGACCGCCAAAGCCGCGCTCATCAAAGACGGCCGGCCGCTTCGCAGCCAGCAGTTCGAGGTGTGCCGCGTCTACCGTTTCAAACGCGGGAGCGGCCTCCCGATTTCCGTGCCAGCCATCGAGCTGATCGAGATCGGGGCGGGCGGCGGGTCGATCGCGCGGGTCGATGCGATGGGGTTGTTGAAGGTTGGGCCGGACAGCGCCGGGGCGGCGCCGGGGCCGGCCTGTTACGGACGCGGCGGGACGCTGCCGACCGTGACGGACGCGGACCTGGTGTTAGGGTATCTCGATGCCGACTTCTTCTTAGGTGGAGCGATGCCTCTCGACCGGAGCGCGGCGGAACGGGCGCTCCAGGCTCATCTCGCCCGCCCGCTCGGCCTCGACCTCCAGCGCGCCGCGTGGGGAGTGCATCAAGTGGTCAACGAGAACATGGCAGGGGCGGCGCGGATGCACGCGATCGAGCACGGGGAAGACCCGCGCGCGTACACCCTGTTCGCGTTCGGTGGGGCCGGACCGGGCCACGCGTACCGGGTCGCGGACATCCTCGGCATCTCGCGGATCATCGTTCCGTTCGGCGCGGGCGTGGCGTCCACGATCGGCTTCTTAGCCGCTCCCTTAGCGTTCGACTTCGTCCGCAGCGATTACGCCCCGCTCGATGAGGTCGACTGGTCGCGCGTCCGCTGTCACCTGACGGAGATGGAGGCGGAAGGCCGGGCGCTGGTCACGCGCGCCGGGGTGGACGCGGAGCAGGTCGCGGTGCGCCGCACGGTAGAGATGCGCTACACAGGACAGGGCCACGAGGTGACCGTCGACGTGCCTCCGGGCGAGCCATCCTCCGCGATGTGCGACGCGCTCGTCCAGAATTTTGAGGCGGCATACCGGACGCTGTACGGACGGACTGCGCCCGGCGTTCCCATCGAAATCCTGACCTGGCGTCTCGACGTGTCCGGCCCGCGTCCCGGCCTGCCGCTCGCCGCCTTCTCCGCGCAGCCTCCCTCACCCCCGGCCTCTCAGAGAGGGGAGGGGAAAAGCGAGCAAGCCATCAAAGGGGAGCGCCCGATGTACCTCCCCGAGTATCAGGCGTACCGGTCCGTTCCGGTGTACGACCGCTACGCGCTGAGGCCAGGACACATCTTTGCCGGGCCGGCGATCATCGAGGAACGCGAATCGACGGTGATCGTCGGGCCGCGAGGAAATGTTGAGGTGGATCAGTACCGGAACCTGATGATCACGCTTACTTCATGACCAAGGCTGTCGTCATCGTCCCGACGTGGTACGTGTGACAGGTCAGGCAGTTGTCGTTCATTTTCTGTCCGGTGTGGCAGGTGGTGCAGGTCGCTTTGACGATCGGTTTGAAGTCGCGCGCTGCATGGAGGGCATGGCAGGCGCGGCACGCTTGTCTGATGAGGTGCGGCGCATGGGAGAACTTGACGGCGCGTCGCTCGGCCGGAAGCGAGCGCTCCTCAGTCCACTCGACCAGACGGCCCTGTTGACTCTGGGCATCGGGTCGGGCATGGCATCTCATGCACTGGCCGGGGGTATCCGGGGCGGAGGCTGTGAGGATCTCGAAAATCTCAGCGGCACGACCCGCTGTCCCATACCGTTTTCCGGTGACATCGACCCAGGCGCGGACGAAGTGATCCGCGTGCCCGGCCGGCCGGTAGAACAGGGTCAACGCTCGATCCACGCGAGACCAGCCGCCGACCGGATTCTCCCGCTCGGCGTCCCCTGTTGCGATGAATTTCATGGCGAGTTCCTTCAATGTGACCGTTTTTCCAGCCCGGTAGAGCGGCACTTCCGCCATCACATCGGGCAACCACCGTCGTTGGGCCGCCTGCAGTCTGTTTAACCAGTCCGGCTGGATCACAGGAAACAGCCATCCGGGGGCCTCTGAACTCTGGCCGGTCAGGGCGGGAACATCACGGGGACTCAGCGGGACGCCGAACGCCTTCGTGAGCCGTGCGACAAGCTCCGCCCGGCCGTTGGTGAGCAGGTCGTAGTAGAGTCCCTTCACCGCCCACACCACCCGTCCCGCCGCCGCAACCTGCCGCTCACTCGCCTTCTCCAGGTCATACAGATGCACGCCTGCCCTCGCCAGTTCGTCGAGGTCTCGCGCGACCTTCGGGTCTGCGGAGAGCAGGAGCGCCATGAACGGGGTAAGGTCTTCTTCTAAGTCGAGGTTGGCCTCGTCCGGCCATTCTCCGATCTCGATCCCGTGGTCGAGCAGGGTCTCGAAGTCGACCCCCGGGAGGTTGAAGACGGCAATGCCGCTCCCTCGTTGGATATGTTCAAGGTGACAACCGGTACACGTCCGCTCAAAGGGGTCTGTCAGGATCGTCCGCCTGTTCAGGGCAGGCCGGTGGCAATGCTGGCAGCCAAACGCGATGCCCTTCGTCGGAAAGTGTTCTTTCTCGTGAGACACATGATTAAACTGCCATCGACTGCGTGACTGGGACGGATAGCCGGTGAATTCTGGATGGCCGTTCATCAAGCTGGGGAAGCGGACGAGATGACAGGGCTGACAGTATTGGTTGTCTATTCGGGTGAGACGGACGGTTCGACCCAGATGTTCCCCGTGGCATGGGACGCACGCCAGTTCTCCGTGTTCATCGGGTCGGACATCGGCCGCTGCCGGGGCAAGGGACAGAGAGGATGAGGGAGAGAGGGGTGATGGCGCACGTTTCATCCGTTCGGTGATCTGAGACAGGTTTTGGGGAGGGAGTCCGTGTGGCTTGAGTCCCTGATCGGATCGATGACAGGTGATACACTGCTGGCTGTCCGCAACCCTGATGCCCGACGCCAGCACGGCCAGCAATTCTCCTACGGGGTGCTCCTGAGCGGCGACGTGACAGGCCGCGCAGTCCCGGATGACCTCATGCGACTTGACGAGCGGTCCGGGGGACACGAACAGATGGGGCGAGACGACCAGCCGTGGCCCGGCAAGGAACAGCAGGAGCAGGCTGAACGTGAAGGCCGAGACCAGGAGCGTGACCATCCCCCGCCGGGTGCGGAGACTCCGGACCGGCTGGCATGTCGGGATGGGATGGCAGCACGTCCCATCCGGCAAGGGGCCTTCCTCGCACGGCCCGCCCCCGCCCGGCGGGCGCGCACACGACCAGCGATCCCCCTTGCGGACGGGGAAACACTCGTACGTGGCCTGGCAACGGCCTTTCTGATCGGGCCCGACCCGGCAGGCCCGCCCCTCAGCCGCCCATCCACACACCCACTTCTGAGTCGGCCGCTCGTAGTCGCCCTGATCGAACCGGGACGGCCTGTTCATCCGGTTCCTCCGCGGAACGCATAGTAGTAGACCATCATGACCAGACCGTGCACGAACCCGACCAGCAGCAGGCTCGACGTTACGGGGATATGGACGAACAACCAGTACTTGAGGACGGCTTGATGAGCATACTGGTAATCCAGGTCATCCTTCGCCCGGATGAGGTCTGCGATCTCATCCATCAGTTTTCGCTCTTCGGTGTTCGCGTAACGGTCTAAGACGACCAGCTCGTTCAGCAGCCGATACCGGGGCCGGTTCGATTCCACCAGATGCCGCCAGAAGTGGCGCGGGTCCGCGAAGAACACGACGAGCCGCCTCGCGTAGAAGTCAGCGATGGTCACAGAATTCGCCTCAGTCATCGCGCGCCGCACCACCCCTTCAACCGCGTCGCGGAGCTGTCTTCTGAGGGCGGGGATGCGCTCGAACAGCACCTGTTCGCCGCGGGTGGTCAGGCGTCCCGGGATCGTGCGCGACAGCCCCAGCCCGACGAGACCGCTCCCGACCACGATCAGATAGAGGACGGTGAGGGCGATCTCCAGTCCGCCGCTCGGTACCCGGACATCGATGTGGAGGCAGAAGAGGACGACGCTCAGCAGACCGGCATAGACATGAAACTGCAACCACTGTGACGAGGAAAACAGGGGAAGAAACGGCAATTTCTTGCGAACGGTATACAAGGCCAGGACGATCAGGAGGCCGAAGAGGACCCAGCCGGAGACGATGAAGAAGGAGGAGTGGCGTAACGCAGGGGAAGAGAGGGTGTAGAGGAGAATGCCCAAACCGGACAGGATGGTGCAGACGGCGAGGTTCGTCCACCGTCGGACGGCGAATGAGATCATCGACTGATCCAGGTGATGAGCGATTCCGGGTCATTGTGCAGGTCGACTCGTCGCAAGGCGTCGTGGGGGCAGGCGCGCTGGCAGGCCGGCCCGCCCATCTGATCGATGCAGAGGTCACATTTCGTGGCCTTCACGATGGGGAGGTTGGTGGTGCGATCCAGGATGAACGCGCCGTGGTCATTCCGGACCTCGACCATGCGGATGTTCTGATACGGGCAGCTATTCGCACAGGTCGCGCAGCCGATGCAGGTCGCGTCGTTGATGACGACCTGCCCTTGAAACGCGTCCCGATGGATGGCGCCGGTCGGACAGCCGATCATGCAGACCGGGTCGGCACAGTGCATGCAGGCGTGGGCCACCAGGTAGGGACCGAATTGCGGGCCATGCCGGAGGAAGCGAGGGTTATTGTCATGTGTCGCGGCACACGCGCGGACACAGTCGTCGCACCGGGTGCAGCGGTCGAGGTTGATGACCATCGTGGCCGTGCCGTTGATGAACCGGTTCTCGACGAGGAATTCGAGGAAATCATCGTCGATCCTTCGCCGCCTCTCCTGTTCCGGGTGGCTCGTCGTGGCGGCTTCAGGCACGGTGATCGGGGGTGGAAGTAGAGAGCGCGGAATGAGCGGAGCGTCCCGGTCCGGGCCGAGCACATACCGTTCGATGACGGGGGTGGGGACGAGCAACACATCGACATAGCCGAGCGCGCGAAGGGTGTACTGCAAGGGCACCTGGTTGACCTGGCGCCAGTTCTGCACGATCTCGTCGAACCCGTACGCGTGGCCGCGGCCCAGGTAACTGAGCGTCCGGTGGCCGTGTCCGAACCGCTGGCTGACTCGCGCGAACCCGGATCGGATAAGGATCAGCCCGTTCGGGTAATGTCCTTCTTCAGCGATGATCGGCTCGTCGTCCAGACGACCGGCGGCGCGTCCCTCCACTATGGTTTTGTACGAGGCATGCCAGTCGAAGTGACCATACGTCTCGAACACGGTCTGATTCACCACTTCCGTGAGGTCTTCTTCGCTGAGATGGCGGAAGATCGGGGTTTCTTGCAGGTGGACTTTCAGACTCCGCTCACGGTAGAGTTGATCGATATACAGTTTCAACTCCTCCACGCGGGATCGCAGGTCCCGGAGTCCCTGCCACCGAATCTCGAGCAGCTCAGCCTCGCCGTCCGCGAAGACCGTCGCCGTGCGTGGCGTCCGGCCAAGCGCGGCAATCTCGCCGAAAAACTCCCCCGCTTCGAGTCGCACCGTCTTGTGCTCGCTGAGCACCGCTGGCACGTCCTGCAAGAAGATGCGCGTCCGCGCGCCGTCCCCCCGGCTCCCTCCGGCCGGAGAAGGGGTCGTATAGGCGGCCAGGTCGCGGACCTCGATCCCCTTTCGGGTATTCCACACCTGGGCCAGGACCTCGACAAAGCTCTTGTGCCGGGGTTCGCGCCGGCCGAGCACCGAGGCGGGCAGGTCGTCGATGACAACCCGAACCGCCCCGGAGATGATGAAGAACGCCGAGTTTCCGTAGTCTCCCTCACGAACAATGATATCCCCGTGTTGATACTGCCCAATCCGGGTGTCGTTGTGGATGATGCTGCGCAACGGCGCGGCGGGGGAAAACTTCGCTGGATCCATCCGGCTGAACGGGGGAATCGCCAGGAGACGATCGACCGCCGCATTCGTCATGTCGGGATCGAACGGGTTATCCCACCTCTGAGGACGGGTGATGACTTCCATGAGCGGAGCCTCCGCGTCACTTGCCGTCGGAAACTTTCCCCTTGTATTGCTTCGCGTCAGGGATCAGGGCGTCGAGGGCGGCGAACTGGCTGCCGTCGTAGTTGGCCGCGACAAACTTCTTCGCCGCGGTTTTGACTCTGTCGACGGCTGCGATCAGCTCGGCCTGGTTGTTCGACTGCAGCCTGGCGGTCGCCGCCGCGTTCACTATCTCCCCGATGATCGGAGCGAGGATGGGAGCGTGAGCCTGGATCTCCTTTAGCCTGTCCACGACCGCGACGGTCCGTTGTTTCATGGCATCGATGTAGGGCCCGTCTTGCGTCGCCCTGGCCGCGGCGCGCAGGCTGTATTCCAGGTCGAGCATCCGTCCGATGATGTACAGCACGCGTGTATGGTGCGCCGGATTGAGGGCTTTAGGGGCTTCCCGGTTCTCCGTCCCGTTGGAGAGGAGGAAATTGTGGCGTACTTCCCCCTGTGCCCATGAGACCAGTTCAAAGGCGCTGCCGGCGGTATGTCCTCCCTTGTTGACCAACTCCTCGTTCGGCACCGTATGGCATTGGAAGCAATTCTCGGCCACGAAATACGGCTGATTCGGGCGGATCATACCGAGTTTCTCGCTCTGTTCCAGACGCATCGTGCGGTGGTCGGGGAGCTCGGTCTCCCTCGTCGCCTTCTCCCTTTTCGCGTCCGTGCCGTAGTCGTTGTGCACTCCGCGCCACTCTTTCGCCGCGCCGTGACAGGATTCGCAAGACACCCCGGCGATCGCTTTCGGCCGCGCTCCCTCCGCTTGCATCGTGAAATGGCACGTCGTGCACGGTTCACGCTTGACGCTCCGCAAGCCTAACTTATCCAGGATGGCCTGAGCGGCAGGTTGGCGCTGTAAGGGTTCAAAATCGGGCGCTCCATCGAACGCTTTCTGGTGTTTCATGCTCATCAACGTCTGGTATTCCGCTTTATGGCAATCTATGCAGGCCGCGGGGCCGAGAATTTTCTCCGGGTCGGTGGCCGCCCCTGCCGTCCTTGCCCCGATGCTGAGCAAGAAGACGAACACCCCACACCAAATAGATACAGTCTTTATCCGCTTCTCCAACACCATCTATCGTGCTCCTTTCCTCCTTCTTACGCATCCAGCACCACGTGCCCCTTCGGGACTGCGATGCACGTCAGGCACGTCCCCGCTTCCGGGATCGGGTTTGGAGCATGGATGTACCGCACCTCTCCCTCTTTAATGGCGGTCAGGCACGTCTGACAGTTGCCGACCCGACAGCCTGAGTCGATCGTGACGCCGTTCGCTTCAGCGAATTCCAGGAGCGACCCCACGCTGGGGTCCCACACCACCCGCTTCCCGGATTGACTGAACGTCACCGTCATCCCCGGGCCGGGCACAGCCCCGGTCTCCGCGACGGACCGTGCAATCTGTTTGACGCTGGCCGGACTGAACGCCTCGAATTTGATGTCGTCGTCGGGGACGCCCCAGTCCCGGAGTCCGTCGATCAGGGCCGTCATCATGGACGCCGGCCCGCAGAGGTAGAACTGGTAGTTATTCGACGGCAACAGGCGTTTCAAGAGGCCGATGCTGATCCGTTCGCCATGATGATAGTCTTTCCCCTGCACATCGTCCTCACCGGGCGCACTGTAGCAGAGGTGGAGACGGATATTCTCATGTTCCCGAGCGATGCGGTCGAGGGACGCGCGCATGATCTGTTCACGGCTGTTGCGGGCCCCATAGAAGAACCACGTCTCACGCCGGGACCCGCTGTCGATGAGCGTATTGAGCATACTGAGCATCGGCGTCACCCCGACCCCACCGCCGATCAAGACGACCGGGGTCTGCTTCGTCATATCGAGGAAGAAATCCCCGCTGGGCGCTTTGATATCGAGGATATCTCCCTCCTGCACCCGGTCGTGAAAAAAATTCGACACCAACCCCGGCGCGAGGTCGGACCGATCGGGCGTGGGGGCTAATCGTTTGATCGACACCCGGTAATAGTCCGGCCTGGGGGAGTCGGACAGGGAATAGCAGCGGACGGCCGGCCGGTTCCGGCGGTGTCCGGCGCGCGGGTCGTTGAGATGGAGCTGAAAGGTCAAGAACTGGCCGGGCTTGAACGGCGGCAACGGCCGGCCGTCATGAGGGGCGAAATAGAATGAGCAGACACGCGCGAGGGCATCTTCGTAGACTTTGCGCTCGACCTTGAACTTCCGGTATCCGTTCCACGAGAGATCGGTCAGGGCCTGAGCGCGTTCCCATTCCACGCGAAGCCGTCCCGCCGCCGCCTTCGCGTCTTCCACCCGCTGCTGCAGGAGTCGGAGGGCCGTCCGGTGTCGCCGGAAGGACGAGTACAGCACCAAGACAACCTGAATGAAGACCGCGCTGGCGATGAGGAAACCGAGAATGGGTATGGAATCGAGAATCCGAACGAGCATCTAAAACTTCACCTGCGTCTCGAACCGTCCACCATAAGCTGTATCGCGTCGTTGCTGGGTGGCCGCAAACCCATCGAGTTGCAGGAGCATCCGCCGGCCGACCGCGTGCTGATACCGCATCCCGATCGCGGCCGCGCCCGCATCGATACGGTTCGTATCTTTCCGCCCGCTCACTTCCAGGATGAGCTGCCGGCGGCGGGTCTTGGTGAACAGCATCTGATACCCCAGGCTCCCGCCGACCGCGTCCTGCGCCTGACTGCTGAGCGCTGCCCCATACTGGCCCATCCCCGCGGCCGCAAACAGGATGCCGATGCGCCCCAACGGACCGTCAACTCCTGGGTCTCGGGCGACCAGGGAGTAGCTCTGGATCGCCCAGAAGGTATTGAAATAGAGCAAATTCCTCGTGCGTGGCGGAGTCCAGGAGAATTCGCTGGACAACAGCGTTCCCCGGCTGGCCACCACGGTCTGGCGGTCGATCGGGATGGACGCGTTGACCCGGAACGTCGTGTTGATCTCCCCGAGGCGCTGGGTCCCGCTCACCCCTGCGTAGAAGGCGTCTCCGGTCGTTGCTTTGGCGAGGACGTAGGCGAGGTCGACGTTGATCGTGCTGGCCCGCGTGTCCGTCTCGGTGAACAGGCCGATGAGCTGGGCGGATCGATCCTCGATGGTGTCGGTACGGTTGATCTGATTCCACCCGTACAGTCCGGTGATCCTGATATTGGTCACGCCCCACGGCCGAAGAGAGTTCCGGGTGAGCCCCACCGCGTCCATGTTGTCGTTCATCAGCATCCCATCCTGGAACACCAGGGCCTGCCGCCCGACCGCGAACCCGATGTCGAAGGGACGGCGGTCGTAGCTGTCCAGCTTCGGGAAGAGCTCGCCGATATCCCCCTCGAAGAAGAGGGTCTGGATCTGGCTCGTAAAGTTATGCTGCCAGCCGTCGTTGCGGGTGGGTCGGAAAATGTACCCCACGTCGCCCCGATCATTGAACGGGCGGAGGCCGAGCAGGATGCGCTCCGTCCCGGATAGTCGCAGGTTGACGAAGACGTCCATCCGGTTCGTCCATTCAGCCAACGTCGGCCCGTTGTCGAACGACTGCACCCCCGTCCGGTAGGTGCCAAACACCCACAGGGCCGGCTGCCAGGTGGCCCCCGTCGGAATCGTGACGCCCCGTCCCAGGGGACCGGTGCTGAGAAACCGTTCGCCCAACTCCAGCAACAGACGGGGCCGCTTCGGGAAGTTTTTCGTCTGAAGCGGGATGGGTCGATCAGACAGCCGGCTGTTGTCCGGCTTCTCGTCCGATGCGGCCCAGCCCGGCGAGAGGCATCCGATCAGCACCAGGGCAACGACCATCCCGACCGGCCAGCTCCGCAAAATGGCTGATATTCCTTTTTGTATTGCGTGTCCCTGTCTCATGTGCTCACCCCCTCAATCCCCCTTTTTCATCGCTTTCTCAGTCGAATCCTGGGGTTTATCCGTGGCCATCGAACGATCCCAGAGCGCTGGAGTCACCGCCTTCTGCTGCCACACGATCGACCTGGCGTCTTTGTGGGTATCGATGATCGCCTCATACTCCCCCAACAGGGCGTGCCGTTCGACGATCGCATCCGCGACCTGGCGCGTGCTCATCCCATAATCAAACCCGACGCCCTCGACCTCATGGACGAGGTTCACCGGAACCATGCCCGCTAACAACTTGACCGTCGCTCTATACGGACCTTTCCCGGTCAGGGCGGATTTCTTCACTTCGTACTCCGGCCAGTAGCTGCCGAGCGGAGGAATCGTCATCCTGTGGGTCCGCGCTCCGGCCGGGCGTCCGGTCAGGATAGCTGAGAACGTCGACGGCCGGATGAAGGGGAGGGCGTCGATCGAGAGGTTGGTGGGGATGACGGGATGGCGGTCGCTCCCCCGGACGTTCTGGATGATGAACTCGGATTGCAGGTTGAACAGGTACTTATCCTTCGGGACGATCCCATTCTGGACGTAGACAGAATGGGTTTCCCGGAGGTCGCCGTTGGGGTCAAGGTCGCCCGACTGGAAGATGATTTTTCCGTCGCTGTCCGTGACGGTGACCTGCAGGTAGACGGGCCGCTCCGCCGCGAACCCGGTCGGCACGTTATGCCCATCGGAGGGGTTCTTGACCTGCACCTTGAACCGGATGCCGCGCTCGTCCGCCTGCTCGGTGACGATCTGGCCGATCTGGTACCCGTTGCTCAACACCTCGATCCGCTTGGCCATGTATTCGTTGAGCAGCTTGATCTGGTCGTCGATGATCTCACGCGCCTCGATGCGGTCGTCGTACGACGTCCACCGTTTCGGGAAGGTGTAGCCTTTCGGCAGCCGGTCTTCAAATTCCTCCGTTCCCCACCCGGCTTTATAATCGAACGTCAGCCATTCACTGATCGTCGCCATCTTGGCGGCACGGACGTTATGCGGATAGATGCCGGGATGGATGATCGAATGATCTGGACCAGCTATCATGTGGTCGGTCAGCTTGCGCGGCCTGGTGGGTTTGCCGTTGACGATCGCGGCTGGACCGACGTTGTAGTTCGTCTCCGGGCTGCCGGTAAACAGGCCTAAGGTTTTCCCCATGTGGCAATCCTGGCAGGTCACTCCGTTCTTGGCCGCCGGAGAATTTTTATACTCACTGAACGCCTCCTCCAGCCGGAACCCGTTCATCAGCGTGACGTCATGGCACGCCCCGCAGAAGCCGGGCTTGGTGATGGCGAAGAACCGCTGGGCTTCGAGATGGACGGGAAACCGGCGGGCTTTGTCGTTGGCGGTCGCCACGTTGAACGTATTGTCCGACTGAACCCGTTTCAGTTCCTCTCCCCCGCGCGGTCCGTAGATCGTGCCGTAGATGTCCTCCTCCTGGACGGTCAGCCGGGCGCTGATCTTTCCGTGGGCCTGGTTGATGCGATGGCACGTCACGCAGTTGACCCCCTCACGGGCGATCTGAGACCGCTCTTCGTTAGCCGTGAAGACGGATTCCTTTAACGCCATCCCCTCCGTCGTATGGCACCGGATGCAGAAGTCGCCGTTCGTCCCGTTCGTCCGCTTCGTCGTCGTCGCCTGCATCGCGTTGAACACGGGACTGAGCTGACCATAGGCATGGGGAGAGACCGCCCACTGCCGGAAATGGTTGGGATGGCACGTCCCGCATGCCGCGGCAGACGGGAACTTGATCGCCTCTTCGTGCATCTGCACGGAGTCAAGCTTGTACTCTTGAGCCCAGACAGGGGTGATGATGAGACAGAGCAGAGACAGGAGGATGACAGACCTCATACGAGCCTCCCTCCGTGCAGTATGGAGTGCATGGCTTATGATGCGAGCGGCGCGCGGAGAATTACCTTGACAACACGCCGCGCAAGCCTATTCTCATCAATCAAAATCTCTCATCAAAAATGCGTGGTCGGTTAAGGTGACGATGAAGACCACGCTCAGACAGGAATGTGCAGAATATGGTGAGATTCTGCTGTTCTGTCAACATATTTTCAACCCCTGGGTCACAGAATACCTCATGAGTGTGATAGGATTATACCACAGACGACATCGGATACCGTGATCCAGAGCACGTTTGCGTGACGAGGGTGAAAATTTCTGTCCAGGGTGTCCATCCATGCCATGTGTTCCCGTCTTCGACCCGATCACCCTTGAAGTCCTGTGGAACCGTCTGATCGCCGTCGTCAACGAGCAGGCGACCGCGCTGATGAGGACCTCGTTTACGTCGATCGTCCGCGACGCCGGGGACCTGTCGGCGGGCGTCTTCGACCCGCACGGCAACATGGTCGCTCAGGCGGTCACCGGCACGCCCGGCCATATCAACGCCATGGCGACGTGCATCCATCACTTTTTAGCCGTGTACCCGGCGGAGCGCCTGCGTCCTGGCGATGTCCTGATCACGAACAACCCGCAGCAGACGTCCGGCCACCTGCACGACCTGACCGTCGTCACCCCGATCTTCCGGGGAACGGAGCTCGTCGCTTTCTTCGGGAATACCTGCCATGCGATCGACATCGGTGGGATCGGGCTGGGGACGGATGCCCGGTCGGTCTACGAAGAGGGTCTGTGTATCCCCATCACGAAGCTGTACGCGGCCGGGGCGCCGAACGAGGACCTGTTCAACATCATCCGGGCGAACGTCCGCGCCCCGGCGATGGTCATCGGCGACCTGCACGCTCAGGTGGCCGGAAACGACGTGGGCGGGCGGCGTCTGCTGGCGTTTATGGACGAGTTCGGCTTAGCGTCGATTCAGCCGCTCGCGGACGCCATCATCGACCGCTCCGAGCGGGCGATGCGCCGGGCGATCGCTGCTCTCCCGGACGGGACGTACGCCAACACGGTGTACAGTGACGGCTACGATGAGCCGGTGCGTCTGAGCGTGCAGATCATGAAACGCGGGTCTGAGCTGTGGGTCGATTTCGCGGGGAGTAGTCCGGTCAGCCCGCGGGGGATCAACGTCGTGCTCAACTACACCCATGCCTACGCCACCTACGCCCTCAAGTGCGCGCTGGCGCCGGAGGTGCCCAACAACGAGGGGAGTTTCCGGCCGGTGCACGTGACCGCCCCCGACGGGTGCATCCTCAACGCCCAGCCGCCGGCGCCCGTCGCCGCCCGGCACATCATCGGGCACTTCCTCCCCGGCCTGATCTTCGGTGCGCTCGCCCCGGCCATCCCGGATCGCGTCTTAGCGGAAGGGGCGGCCAACATCTGGGCGACTCAGTTTACCGGATACGACCGGGCCGGCCAGCCGTTCACGTACGTCTGGTTCTCCTCCGGCGGGATGGGCGCGCGGCCGACGAGCGACGGGCTGCACGCCACCGCCTTCCCGAGCGGGGTAGCGGGCGTCCTGACCGAAGTCATCGAAACCCTCGCTCCCCTGCTCCTGCGCCGCCGCGAACTGCGTCCCGACAGCGGCGGGCCGGGCCGGTTCCGGGGCGGATGCGGCCAGACGATGGAGGTGGAAGTCCTGACCGACCAGGAGTACCGATTCTCGCCGCTGTTCGACCGGAGCCGATTCCCCGCCGCCGGGTCTGCGGGCGGACAGCCCGGCGCACTGGGCGTGATCGTCCTCAGTGACGGGACGCGTCTGACCCAGAAAGGGGCTCGTGTCCTGGCGCCCGACGTGCGCGTGACCCTCGACCTGCCCGGCGGCGGCGGGTACGGCGATCCTCGGACGCGCAACCCGGCTCTCGTCCTGGAGGACGTTCGCAACGGGCTGGTGACCCAGCAGGCTGCCCGTGACGCGTACGGCGTCGTGATCGCCGGAGAGTAGGGGCAAAGCATTCGCAGGTCAGACGTAACAGGGCTCTACCTTGAGAGGCGAATGCTTTGCCCCTACAGGAGGGAGATACACCGTGTCGACCCCGCGTGAACACATCCCTGTCGTCATCCTGCCTGACCACGACGCGATCGCCGAAGCGGTCGCTCAGGAGATCATCGCGTATATCCAGGCACAGGCCGCCCAGAAGAAGAAAGCGGTCCTGGGGCTGGCCACCGGGTCGACCCCGATCGGCGTCTACCAGAAATTAGTGGAATCCCACCGGCGCGGGATGAGCTTCCGTCATGTCATTACGTTCAACCTCGACGAATACTACCCGATGTCGTCCGACTCGTTGCAGAGTTACCAACGGTACATGCATGAGTATCTCTTCGACCACCTGGACATCCCGCAAGACCAGGTCTTCATCCCGACCGGAGATGTCCCGCGCGATCAGGTGGCCATGCATTGTACCTGGTACGAGGAATGTATCAAACAGGCGGGCGGTATCGGCATTCAGGTCTTAGGGATCGGGCGCACCGGGCATATCGGGTTCAACGAGCCCGGCTCCCTGCCCGATACCCGCACCCGGCTCATCCGCCTGGATGAGATCACCCGCAAGGACGCGGCGGCGGATTTTTTCGGGGAGGAGAACGTGCCGCTTGAAGCGATCACGATGGGCGTCGGCACGATCTTAGACGCGCAGCGGATTCTGCTGATCGCGACGGGTGAACACAAGGCGCACATCATCAAACGGGCGGTCGAGGGGGAGGTCAGCCCACAGGTCGCGGCCAGCTACCTGCAGCGCCATCCCAACGTGACCTTCTACGTCGATCCGGCGGCCGGCCGCGAACTCACCCGCATCAAGACCCCCTGGCTGGCGGAGGACCCCGTCGACTGGACGCCCACCTTAGCGCAACGCGCCGTGCTGTGGCTCTGCGAGCAGACGAACAAGCCCATCCTCCACCTGCAGCGGCGTGATTACAATGAACATCATCTGTATACGCTGCTCGAGACGCAGCCCGACGTCGATGCCCTCAACAAGCACGTCTTCGAGCAGATCCGCGCAAAAATCCGCGAACGGCGCGACCTGTTCACCGGCAAACGCTGTGTGTGTTTCTCCCCCCATCCGGATGATGACGTCATCTCGATGGGAGGGACGCTCCTGCACCTGGCCGCGCGGGAGAACGACATCACGCTCGCTTACATGACCAGCGGCAACCTGGCGGTGTTCGACGCGGACGTGCTCCGCCAGCTCGATTTCATCCAGCTCACTCTCCGCGACCTGCAGTGCGCCCACCAGCAGTTCGATTCCATCGCGGACACGATCCGGACGTTCCTCGCCACGAAACAGCCCGCGCAGGTGGACATCCCTGAAATTCAGGCCATCAAGACGAACATCCGCCGCTCTGAGGCGATCGCCGGGGCGGGGACCGTCGGCATCCCATCCCACAAGACCCGGTTCCTCGACCTGCCGTTCTACCAGACGGGGCAGGTCAAAAAGAATCCGATCGGGGAAGACGACATCCGGATCATCCTCGACCTGCTGAACGAGGTGCAGCCGGACGTCGTCTTCGTCGCCGGCGACCTGTCCGACCCGCACGGGACACACCGCATGTGCAAGGATGCCATCGAACGGGCGCTGCAACGCGACCCCCGGCCGCGGCCGGAAATCTGGCTCTACCGCGGGGCCTGGCAGGAATGGGAGATCGACGAGGCGGACGTGTTCGTGCCGCTGTCGTACGATGAATTGTCGCGCAAAATCCAGGCGATCTTCAAGCACGAGTCACAGAAAGACGTCGCCATGTTCCCCGGCGCGTATGATGACCGCGAGTTCTGGGAGCGCGTCCAGGACCGCAACACAGCGACCGCCCGGCTCCTCGACCGGCTCGGTCTGCCGCAGTATTACGCGATAGAGGCGTTTGTGATCGACTGAGTCAGGAGACTATCCATGTCCGAATCAGACCGTCTCTTACGCCTGCTCGTCTACTGGACGCCGTTCGACCTCGACCACTTGCTCGACCATCTCGCCCGCGCCCGGTCGCAGGTCCTCCAGATCGGCCAGTTCGGTCCCAATTTTTACAGCCTGATTCATACGGATGAGCACGAATCCTCGCTGGGACTCCCGGCGCGCACCCTCCAGGAAGGGTGCGACTGGTGGCGGACGTTCATCGCGGATGTCCACCGGCTGGGGATTAAGGTGGTCGGCATCTTTAGCATGACCTACCACTACGGGAACGCCGACACCGGGGATGGCTGGTTTGAGTTCTGGCGGAATTGGGACGACGGCCTGCTCGGCCCCCGGCCGTGCGACGACCCGCTCACCCTCCTGAAACGCACCCCTGACGGACAGCCGGTATTCAGCGAGGTACAAGGCCGCCCGATGCGCCAGTACGCCGGGTGCCTGAACAACCCGGACTGGCGGCGCGTCCTCAAGAGCATGGTGAAGGCCGGGATCGATCTCGGCCTGGATGGGTTCAACACCGTCTACAACTACATGGGCTGTCACTGCGCCTGGTGTGTGGAAGGATTCCGGGCACACCTGGCAGGGCGGTACGCGACGGACGACCTGAAGCGTCTGTTCGGGATCGAGGACCTGGCCACGCACCCTTTCCCCGCCATCAACTGGATGTACGGCGACGGCCCTGACCTGTACAAACAGGAATGTCTGATTTTTAGCAGTCTCGCCCTCAAACGAGCGCAGGATGAGATTTTCGGGGAGTTCGGCCGGGGGGTGAAGCCCGGCCTGATCCGGGCGACCTGGTACCACAGCTACGGGCACAGCGGCCCGTTCGTCTTCGTCCAGAACGACGAACGCTCCGGCCTCCCCCGCGACCTGTGGGCGAAGGACGAGACGTTCTTCTGGTATTGTCTGAGCGCGGAGAAGAACCTGACCGACTTCGGTCGCGGGTACGTGGGCGACATCACCCTGGAAGCGAAATACTACCTGGCCGCCGGACGGGACACGCCGTTCATCGCCAACAAATACGACTACGCCCGGTACCGGTTGTACATCGCGGAAGCCGCCGCCAACCGCGCGGTCGCGTTCGGGTTCCACTGGGACGCGGCCACGCAGCACGGCGACCGGGAGATCGCCCGTTACTTCGACGCCATCAGTCAATACTTCGGGTTCTTAGAGGCGCACGCCGGCCTGTACGACCCGGTCGACTCCTACGTGGACGTCGCCCTGGTCTTCTCATGGACGGGGGTCGAGCGCGGGGACGCGGCCTTCGTCCGCACGATGAAACGGCTCGCCCGGCCGATGATCAACCGGCACATCCCGTTCGACGTCCTGATCGACCAGGACTTCACCCTCGATCGGCTCAGGCGGTACCGGGTCGTGATTCTTCCCGACATCCGGTCTGTGAGCGACGCACAGTGCGCGCTCCTCCGGGACTACGTGGCGGCGGGCGGGAGGGTGATGGCGACGGAGGAGACCGGGCTGTACGATGAACACGGGACGCGACGGCCCGTCCCTGCCCTGTCAGACCTGGTTCGCAAACGGCTCACGGTCCCCCAGGACGAGGTGCCGCTCGGTCCCAACCGGGCGACGCTGATTCCGCCTCGTCTCGAAGATGACGTCTTCGGCAATCTCTTCGCCGACCGTCTGCAGGAGATGATCGGTACCCCTCTCCTGCAAACCATCGCCCCGTGGACGGTGGAGATCGTCCTGTACCGTCAGGACGAGGCGCGGCGGCTCATCGTCCATTGCGTCAACTACCTCAGGGATGAGGCCGAGGCCGTCGAGACCCCCATTCCGTCCGCGCCGTTCGACGTGAGCATCCGGCTCCCGGACGGGGTGCGAGCGACCACCGTCTCCCTGCTCTCGCCCGACACGGACGGCGCACGCACGCTCCCCTTCCATCAAGGCCGGGATCAGGTCCATTTCGGGGTTCCATCCGTGGTCGTTTATACCATCATCACGGTAGAATGGGAGTAACTCGTGTCCTCTATCGTTTCCAACTTGTCATTCCCGTGAAAACGGGAATCCATCCTCTGTTGGGATGCCGTCATGGATTCCCGCTTGCGCGGGAATGACACAAAGCGCTGAGGATATCATGATGAAACGCTACCCCCTCACTCATTGCGTCCTGGAGGCCGGAGCGCCGGTTGAAGTCGGCCGCGCGACCGGCCACTTCTGGTTCTCGTCCATCCATCCGGTCGATGCTCAGCGCCTCCTCTGTGAGGTCGTCATCACGGCGGACAAGGCACAGGGCAAGTGGCCCGCCGCGCTGTATGGGTCACAGGACGGCGGCGCGTCCTGGGAGAAAGCCGGCGAGATCGAGTCGTACGGCCCCAGCTCGACTCCCCTCGCGCCTCGCCAACTCCTGCTGATGCCGTACGAGGTCTGGCCGCTCGCGCCGGGCGATGAGCGAAACGGCTCGGCCGATGGGACGATCATCACGTGGAACGACCATGACGGGGTGTCTGCCGAGCCAGCTCCGGTCAGGTTTCTCGACTTTCCGCACGACCTGGCCCCGTACCACGAGGGAGAATTGTGCCTGCTCACGAACGGAAACATCCTGCCACTGAATGATGGACGCCTGTTCATGACCGTCTACGGCAAGTTTGCGGGGGATACTAAGGACAGGGTGTTTGCGGTCGTGAGCGAGGATCGAGGGTTCACCTGGCGGTTCCGTTCGGTCGTGGCGAACGGCGCCGACATCCCGGACGTGTACGAAGGGGCGAACGAATCGAACACCGTCCGCTTAGCCGACGGCCGGCTGCTGTGCGTCTACCGTGTCGGCAGCGGGCGGCCCCACCCGTACCATCAGAGCTCCAGCGCGGACGAGGGCGCGACCTGGACGCCGCCGCGCAAGATGGAGGGCGTCTGGTCGGTCGAGCCCCGGCTCGTCCGCCTCGACAACGGACTGATTCTGCTCT
>JACQVL010000097.1 GCA_016209865.1 Candidatus Latescibacterota bacterium
CCGCCGCTCAAGCGAGCGGGCTGATCGTACAAAGCCCCGTCAACGGGGCTGGGAGCGGAGCCCCGCAGGGATTTGGTCTGATCAGCCCACTCCTTCAGGGCGGAAACTCAAAAAACGATCATCATCCGCAGCGCCCCGTAGAGGCCGTTGGCCCAGAGGCCGAGGGTATCATTGTCCCCTTTCTCCTTGAGATCAAACGCAACGTTGCCCTGAAACCCGCCTTCCACCCCCAGCGCGAAGTGCGGGTGCAGAAAATGCTCCCCGCCCAACCCGACGTGGAACCCCATCAAGGTGGCGCTGACGCTCGACTCACTGGTTTCGATCGCCCCGTCGAAACGGCGGAACTCGTCCTTGTCGGTGCCAGACAGCCGGCCAATACTCACGCCCGCCGCGATGTTGCCGCGCGTGCGGCCATCGGGGGAATGCCAGACGTCGACCCAGCCGGAGGGACCGATCTGGAACAGCGTGGCGTTGAAGGTCTCCTTGCTTCCCAACTGCCCGTTAAAGACGTTCTTCTCTGTGCTGCGCAGGACGGTAAAGCCCGGTCCCAGCCCCAGTCCGAAGCGGTCGCCGCGGAAGCCGACGTTGAACTGGGGGGCGCTGATGCTGCCGAACAGGTTTTGCAGGGCGCCTACGGGTGAACGCACCCAGAGCACGAAGCCCTGCGCGGGCTCCTGGCTCTCCGCCGCCCGTGGTCCAGCTATGAGGAGTGTACCGACGAGGCACGCTATAACGATGAATGATCGCATGTGATCGCCTCCTTGTCAGAGGATGAGAGATGGATAGAACTGCCACTCATGGAGTGACAGGGTACAAGACAAGGTTCATCCGAGATTTTGGTGGGAACAGGTCTGGGTCATGCTGAGCCGAAGGCGAAACATTCCGGCTCAAAAGCGCAGCGAGACCAGGTTCACCGTCAGGTCTCGTGAACCCCTCTGTCCGTCACAGCGGCGTCCCGCATGGAGCCACGGACGCTCACAGCACTGGACTCCTTCATAGCCGTGGAACTGAGGGCGCGGAGACGGGGCGCGCACGGTCTTCCGGGTCGCGTTAAACCCAATCACTCCGCCTAAGGTCGGCAGAGCGTATAATTTGAACCAAAAAGACTGATGGTCGGGATCACCGGGCATGAGGAAGAAGGTCAGCAAGCCCAGTGTACTCCCGGCCAACGTCGCTCCATACGACCCGTTATCACGCCCGGCGGTACCGACGGCATAGACGCCCAGCGAACTCCCGACCGCCGTGCCGATTAATCCTCCGAGTACGAATGCGCCAAATCCATCCCATTCACCACGATGGGGCCCCGTCATCTGATACGCCATATTGGCCAGGACCACACTTCCAGCAAGGCCTGACAGTCCACCGACTGCGAGTTCGCCCACGATGCGGTCTGGTTTCAAGGATCTCGGAACTCTTCCCGCCGGTCCGACCTGAACGGATCGAATGTCCGCCCACCGGAGCGCGACCTCGACCTCCCGGTCGTTCCGTCCCATGCGCGGCATGGCCACGATTTCGGATCGATTCACCGTGACTCGTGCATCGCCAGGAGTCTGGATGGCCACCTGGCTCTCCGTCACCCGGACGACCCGGCCGGGGATGAGTGCCCCGTCTGCACGATGGATGACCACCGGGACTTTGCTCACCGCCACCGGCAGAGATTGCTGTCGCAACAACTCCAGCGGGGCATCGGCGCTGGAGAGGACAAGACTGCTGTCCGTCATCCGGAGAATCTGGCCTGAGAGAACAGGATCATCCTGGAGAGTGACGAACACCCGGTCGTTGGGACGGATGGACGGGATGTTCACAGCCACTGGCATGAAACGGAACGGCTGGATACTGTCTTCCTGAGCATGAGAGCCTGACCGCACTGACTCCTCGCCCAGGAAGATGAGTACCAGCACAGCCATGAGCATGGATCGAGGCATACCACACCCTCTCCTTCCGGTCTTCTCGTCACTTGACCAGGGTCATCCGGCGGGTCTGGGTGAATCCAGTGCTCGTCGTCATGCGGTACAGGTAGACCCCGCTGGCCACTCCCATCCCCTGCGCATTCCGCCCGTCCCAGACGACCACATACCGGCCTGGGGGCTGCCGGACATCCACCAAACGGAATACTTCCTGTCCAAGCAGGTTGTAGACCGTGAGGGTCACGTGTGCGGTCTGGGGCACTTCATAGGCGATCTGGGTGGCCGGGTTAAAGGGGTTTGGATGGTTTGGTTTTAAGGTAAACGCGGCCGGCATTATGGAGACCTTCACCGCCGTCGTCCCCAACGTGACCGGGACCGCCCGCGCCCCGCGATCCGCCAGTACCATCTCCGAGAGCGTCAGGGTGGGCATCGCACCCGGTTCGCCGAGCAGCGTCACTGGAATCAGCAGGGCAGGACCATCGCCTGGCGCGATCACACGACCGGTCACACTGTAGACCACGACCCGGAGTGTCCCGTCGGTAATTCGGCTCTCAACCGTCATCCCCTCGGCCCGGCCGATCGCCTGGGGCAGGCCGGGCTGGAGTCGTGCGGCATCAAACCTGAAGCTCGCCTGGACTCCCGCGATCACCCCGTCCGTCCGCATCGTGACTGGGATAGCGGTCTGACCGGATGTCAGTGGCTGCGGGTCTCCCAGGTTCACCGTCACCGGACTCATCGTCCTATCCGCGATGACCTTCGTCTCACCGCCCAGAATCCGGTTGACCATCCAGACGAGGTCGAGGATGTTGATCGCCCCATCGTCATTCGGGTCTGCGACGAAGCGCGCGAAGCCGGACGGCGTCGGCAAGAGACCGAGGATAACCTGGACTTCTTTGATCACATCCAGGATATCGATCTGGCCATCCCCATCGCCGAGCGGGCCGCCCGCCAGATCGCCGCGCTGCCCGATCTGGATCTTCCCCGGCTGCATCGTGTGAACGAGCGCACGGCTGGACGGATCGGACAGGAGGTCGTTCCATACAGCAAGGTCGATAACTTTTCCATGAGCGATGTCCGGGCTGATGTCGTAGACGAGTTGCAGCACTGTACGCTCACCCAGGGGCAACGTCGCTCCGCTGGGACTGAAAAGGAGCACGGTCGTTATCCCGTTCGCGTCTGTAGCGGACGAGGCCGTAAACCCCTCAGTCTCCATATCGTTGATGATTCCATGAAAACGGACATCAGGGGTTGGGTCTGCCCCGTCGCGTGGTTGAACCTTGAACTGGATGCCTGCGACCTCGGTGCTGGTGTCCAGCTCGACCAGGACGATCGCCTGGCTGCCCGGCCGCGTGAAGGCGTCTGTGAACTGGAGATGGATTCTGAGACCGCCTCCAGTCAGGGGGATCAGCGTCGGACTCCCCACGGCGTTGTGCTGGAGACGGAGGGTCGCCGTCTTGACGCCAGCCGCGGTCGGAGCGAACGTCACACTCACTCGATCGCTGGCTCCAGCAGCCACACTGACGTTCGTCGGGGACACTCTGAACAACCCGGCGTCGTTCCCGTCAACGGTGATCTGAGACACGGTGAGCGTGGCCGTGCCCGGATTAAAGATCGTCAGCATAGCCGTCTGTGTCTGCCCAGGGATGACCGTCCCGAAATCCAGGGATAGCGGATCCACCGTAAGAGCCGGCGCGATTCCCTGCCCTTTCAGCGTGACCTGGACGAGGGGGATCACGGAGTCGTTGCTGTGCGCCTGTAACGTCCCATCGACCAGTCCGGCTGCCGTCGGGGAGAAGAACACCTGGACGACCTGGGCGGCTCCGGGAGCCACCGTGAAATTCTCCGGAGTGACCGTGTAGGCCGGGTGATTGGTGCTGAGAGCCACGGTCAGCGGGGCTGTTCCGTTATTGTCTATTGTGACGAGTGCCGGCCCCCCGACCGTACCTGCCGCGACCGTCCCGAAATCCAGGGACAGAGGGTCAACGTTGATGATAGGGGCCGGAGGGCTGATGATTTTCCGGATGCGGTGATCCCCTTGATTCGCGATGTAGAAGTTCCCCGTCTGATCGGCATAGACACCGGTAGGACTGCTCAAATAGGCTTGCGTTGCCGGTCCTCCCTCGCCCACATTCCCAAAGTTTCCACCTCCGGCAACGGTGGTGATCACTCCATTGACGTCTACTTTTCTGATGCGCTCGTTGCGGAGGTCCGCGATAAAGAGGTTTCCCGTTCCATCCATGGCGAGGCCAGTCGGCAGGTCTAAGCGGGCCTGAGTCGCCAGACCTCCATCGCCAAAGAACCCACCATTATTGAAGCCGGTTGGTCCACTCCCGGCGATCGTGGTGATTACCCCGTTCGTGTCCACTTTCCGGATGCGCTGGTTTCCGGTATCCGCGAGATAAAGGTTTCCGGTTTTGTCCACGAAGAGACCAGAGGGACTATCTAAGCGAGCCTGAGTGGCCAACCCTCCATCACCCGCAAAGCTCCCGTTCTCGTAGCCAGTAGGACCGCTCCCGGCGATGGTGGTGATGATGCCGTTGGAGTCCACCTTCCGAATGCGGTGGCCGCCTTGATCCGTGAAATAGAGATTCCTCGTCTCATCTACAAAAAGACTGGTAGGGTTGTAGAAGCTGGCCTGGGTTGCCGGGCCTCCATCACCCAAAGGGCCAAACGCATTCCCCGTCCCGGCGATCGTGGTGATTACCCCGTTCGTGTCCACTTTCCGGATGCGCTGGTTACTGGTATCCGCGATGTAGATCGTCCCCTCACCGGTCACAAAAACAGCCCAGGGAAAGTACAGGCGGGCCTGAGTCGCCAATCCCCCATCACCCGCGAACCCACTACTCCCATTGCCAGCGATGGTGGTGATGATCCCACCGGTGTCCACTTTCCGGATACGGTGGTTTTCCGGGTCTCCGATGTAGAGGGTTCCATCCCGATCCACAAAGACGCGGGTGGGCTGATTCAAGCTGGCCTGGGTTGCCAGTCCTCCATCCCCTGAGAAGCCGCGCGTTCCGTTCCCGGCAACGGTCACGATGGTACCGGACATCTGTGTCCATCCGATTTCTACAGACATCGTCAACCCCGTCGCGACGACGAGGAGCAGTGAGATCGATCGGTATCGGTTCATCATGCCCTCCTGGGATTCATTGTCCATGAGAGTTGAGACGCTTCGCCTCCATATCCAATCGCCACAACGTTCTCTGCATCCTGAACACCAGGGCAGCCACCACCAGCAGGCCGACGACCACGGTGGCCGGAACCGACACAACGAAATGCTGCGTGCCGGTGAACACCAGGATGGTGTTGACGAGGATAAACAGCACCCGTGCCTCGGTCGGGCCGAACCGGAAGAAGTGAACCCGGAGCTGGTTGGTCGCCGCAAAGGCCAGGTACGAGTGCACCAGCAGTGCGCCCAGGAGGGTGAGCAGGGCCAGGAAATAGAACGCCAGGCCGGGCGGTGCGATCAGGGAATAGCCGATGATGATCGAGCTCAGGAAAAGGTAATCGAGGAAGTGATCCATGTAGAAGCCCCATTTGACGAGGCCGGTATTGCGCAGTTTGCCGATTTTCCCGTCGAGCACGTCCGTGAGATACTGCATGGCGATCATCAGCGACACCCCCCACAGCCAGTGCAGGGACGACCGCGCCAGCCCGCTGAACACGATGATGAGGCCGCTCCACAGGATCGTGAGACTGGTCAGGTGGTACGTCTCTACGCCCCTGGGAATCTTAGGCAGCACTTTGGAGACGAACACGTTCTCCGGGTCGGACAGGATGGAGACGCTCACGTGGGTCGCACCGCCAAAAGGAGTCTGATGCATACGTATCTCCTTAGTTCTGGGTCTCTCTGATGAGTTTCATTGATTGGCCTTTACTGAGCATTGGCCACCGATCATGTCTGTTCCGACCGTTGGTGTAAGCAATGGCCGTGCCATGTGAGGAATCAAAGTCACAAGGCATTGATCAAGAGTGGCTTAGGAAAACCGGTGTACTGGAGGAGTGGGATGGACTACGCTGGAGGTTGGCAACTGTTGATAGCGAGAGGTGTTCAGGGGAGTGTGGTGTATGGAGCACCACCGGCACGTGACTCACGGTCACCGGCAACGATTGTTGCTGCAAGAGTTCCACTGGCGCATCGGGACTGGACAGGACGAGGGGGCTGTCGGTGATCTGCACAACCAGGCCCGAGAGAGACGACCCGTTCTGGAGAGTCACCGACACCCGATCGTTGACCTGAACTCGTCCAATCGCCTGCAACGCGTGGTTAGGTGGCGCGCAGGCCCGCCGCGCTCGGCTACACACTGGTGAAGATCTTCCACCAAATCCGCAGGGGCCACAACAGCGTCCAGCCCAGGAAGGAATAATCCGAACGATCCAAGACCCCGATACTGTATAGGAAAAGCCCGATGGTCGTCACACTCACCACCGGGATGGTCACGACCACGGCCGTCTTCTTCCCATCCAACCTGACCACCTGGAGCGCTCGGATGTCTTGCCACGCGAGGGTGAGCGGGGTTTCAGCAGCTCCGGAATTCAAGCGCGATACGGCCACAATCTCGGTGCGTGGGACCGCGACGCTCCGCACCGATTGGACCAACCGGGGCGCGGGGTCCTTGACGACAACGGCAAGCCGGACGACCACCTCGTGGGCCGTCACCTGGACGATTTGTCCCGCCAGAGGCGTGCCGTGCTTCTGATGGACTCGCACCCAGGTGTCACTCACGAGCAGGGGCGATGCCGGCTGGTGGGTCGGCTCAACGGGGGAATCGGGCGTGAGCAGGACGAACGTGCTATCGGTGGTGTGCAGGATACGCCCCGCGAGCGTGGCCCCCCTGGAGAGCGTCACGATGACCCGATGGTTGATGGGAGCCTGGGGGGGGAGTGGAGGCGCAACGAGCTGGTATTGCCAGCATCCGGTGACAGTAAGATTGACGACGATCAACGGAACGATGAGGGAAGCCCAGGACTTGATCCGTATCATTGGGTGTTCACCTCCCTGCGTGAAGATCCAGGATGGGGCATCTTGGTACGGCGTGTCATCGTGATGAGCACGAAAAACAGCAGTTCAGAATCTTTCATTGTCTGTGCCTAACGCCCGCAGTGAGCCGCAAGAACCGCGCCCGCCGCCTACCCAGCAAGCACCGTGCGTCCCACTCCGTCAAAACTGTCTTCTCGATCTGCAGGGATTGGTATTCGTCTCATCAACGACCCAGAGGCACGGTGACGCCGGCCATGACTTGCAGGCCTTTGGTCATGACATCGGTGACGCTCTCCTCAAAGATGTTCACCAGACCATAGGCATAGCGTCCTTCCACGAATATGGCGACTTTTCCTGCAGGAACACGCAAACCCGCTCCCCCGATAAGATTGATATCTCGGTCATTCACAAACTCTTTGATATCCACCTTCTGGCTCTCACTCTTATCAGAGACTCTGGCACTGCGTAGAAACCCCACACTTGAACCTATGACGAGATAGGGTTGCATGGGACTGCGCCAGAGCGACAGTTTCACGAGCATCGGCACTTCGATGTACGACAGTTTCAGGATATTTGCCTCAGAGAAGATATCCAGTTGAGCGCCCTTCTGGAGGTACATCGGCTCCATAGACAGCGCCACCCAGCGGCCCAGCGCGAGCTCGACCACCCCACCACCTCCGAAGCGTGTACGGTGACGACTGTCCAGGTCGTTGGTGTCCGGACTCCGGAGATTGGCCAGGTTTGGCCCGCCGATCATCCCAAGACGGAGCTGGGCACTGGCTGGCAGAGCCAGACCCAGGGCGAGCAGCATGATCAGGCACAGAGTCAGCGTTTTCATGGCAAGTTCCTTTCTACTTAGTGGACTGTGAGGAGATGTCTTGGCTTGCTCGTGTCATCGTGACGGCTTTTTCATCCATATCCCTCCTCCCCTTGAGTTGAGGCTGTCCATAGGCATTGCCCCTTGCGTCAGAACCTCCATGACACCGCGAATGCCCACTGCTCACGTCGAGGTGGGATCATGCCTTGCCGAGTCTGAAGCAGTGGGACGACCTCCCACCGCTCAGCACGGAGCGCTGCTCCTGTTATGCCGCCCAGGAGACTCCCGACGAGTGCCCCGATGAACATCTGCTTGAGCTGGGTCTCTCCATATGCATCGGTGTTTATCATCCCATCCAGTTCACGGTAATGAGACTTCTGCACGCTCGCCGATCCGATCCCCATCCCTCCGAACCCTCCCAGAATGATGCCGGCGATGACTCGCCCTGCGCTTACTCGATACCCTTGTACCATTTCTACTTGTTTCACATCCTTGAGCCGGACCGTCATAGTTCGTACTGGAGGCGCTCCGTCCCTGTCCTTCACCTCCAGGACGACCTTGTTGGTATCTACCGACACACACTTTCCCGTGAATCTGGTTGGCCTCGTTGCTTGCGCCACAGTGATCCGGATCCGGACACCCGGGCCAATCCGTGGCGCCTCGCGCGCGCTCGTATCAGTCCGGAGATGGGAACCCGGTGACTCAGGTCGCTGCGCCCGGGGGAATACCTCAGCACGGTCAAGCACCTCGGCGATCCCCTT
This sequence comes from Candidatus Latescibacterota bacterium, assembly GCA_016209865.1. GTDB lineage: Bacteria > JAAXHH01 > JAAXHH01 > JAAXHH01 > JACQVL01 > JACQVL01. The sequence goes on from JACQVL010000097.1 coordinate 8,467, forward strand.
TAGTTGGCCTTCGTCAATCCCCATATCCAGCGTCCGTACGGCTCCTTTCTCAAGGAATCTCACACGGACGATGACCGTGCTATCGGGTCGTTGCAGGAAGATGGCGGATTGGAACCCTGGAATGTTCGGAAACAGCTTGAACCAGTCCCGCTCCTCCGCGTCGATCACCTCACCCACGCGCGGACTGACGACGACGACCTGGCCTTCAGATTCCTGAGCCGTGAGACCGGCCCCGACCGATTGCTCGCCCACGAGGACGAGCCACAGTACCATGAGGAGAGTCTCGGTCATTATCCTCGTCAACGTATGCATCCTATTCCTCCTGGCCCGTCAGGGTGCTGGACTCACGTCCGACCACGGGATCAGAATTCGGACAGCGGTCACTCATCCGCGCTCAGGGTTTCCACCTTCACCCCCGTCCGAGCCTCGAACGTTGTCAGGAGCGCTTGATAGTTGGTTTTAGAGAGCCGGAGTATGACATAGGTGTTGGATGCCCGCACCTCCAGCCAGTGTTTCTTCCTCCTCAACCCGACGAACGGGGCCGACACCACGGAAAAAATACCCCGAAGGATAACGAAGGCGGCCGCCTCCTGCACAGCTTCTGTGGATTCCTCCTTCGAGGGAGTCCAGGCGGGCGGGTGAGAAGCAATGGGAACGGAGTCAGCCAGGACAGGAACGAGAGACATCGTGAAGACCAGTCGGTTGGCGGATGCATAGGTGGCCCGCTTGATCTCCGCATAGGGCAATCTCCTCAACTCACGGCCGCTTTTACGGGCAATCACAAGCTGATCCAGCTCGAAGCGGAGCACGACATCGAGATCTTTCGAGTCCTCCCCAGCCAGAAAATGCAGCTTCACCTTGTCAAACTGTTCGACCGTCTTTGGAACGGGTTGGGCTGGCAGGGCTGTCTGGGCGACGAATACACACACGAGCACGGTCGCGATGAGTCGATACCCTCGGTTTGTCATGATATCCCTATCCTACATCGCCCCACATCGTGCTGCCGACGAGATAATAGAATACAGCCTGGGGGCGCATGGGCATCTCTCCTTGTTTTGGGGACAGAGTACACCTCATGCGAAGCTGGGAGGCGGTTTCGAGCCCTCCCTCTTTAACGACCGAGTGGGAGGGAGATGCCTGCCATGACTTGCATCCCACGATTCTTGACCGCAGGCTCATCGGACTCACCATCTGAATCTTCATCGTTGATGTTGAGCAATCCGAGGGTATACCGTCCTTCCACGAAGAAAGCGGCCTTGCCTGCCGGGATGCGCAGACCCGCACCGAAGATGAGGCCACGATCCCTGTTTCTGACTTCATCTGTGCTTGTTTCACTCCTCCCATAGGCTACCTTGGCGCTGCGCAAGAACCCGAAGGTTGGGCCAACGACGAGGTAAGGGCGCGTCGGGCGAGCACTCAGAGCGAGTTTCATCAACACCGGCACTTCGAGATAGGACAGTTTCAAGGTGGCTTCCTCATTCTCATCGAGAATCGACACCTTAGCCCCTTTCTGCAGGTGCATCGGTTCTACGGACAGCGAGAGATAGCGGTTCAGGCCGATATCCAGCACCCCGCCGAACCCGGAGACCGGGCGGGTGTTGAACTGCACTTCATCGCTTGGCAAGTCCATCGTGATATTCGCCATGTTCAGGCCACCGATAATCCCGATTCGCGGCTGGGCATTTGCTGGCATCGTCAGACACAGGGCGAATAGCACCGAGAGGCACAGAGTCAGCGTTTTCATAACAGGCTCCTTTTGACTTAATGGACATAGTGAAATGTCGCGCCTTGCTTGTGTCTTCATAACAGCCTTTTCATCCATATCCCCCCTTCCTTGGCGTCAGACCGTCCACGTCACAGTGAATCAGAACCTGACATCAACCAGGCGCACTCTGTAATCGAGGGCAGACTGCTTGTGGGGAAGCCGGGTTGCCTGCAGGGTGGGCGTGGGAATGCCCCACTGTATGCGCCCGTCTCGAATGTTGAGGACGCCTGGCGCCTGTGGGAGGGACATGTTGTAGCCGATCACAGCCCCGATGGCTGGAAACGTCAGTGACAGGATGAAAAGCTCTGGGCCGTTACTCTCGAGAGCAGAAGGGAGGGTCAACGCTGCTAAGGTCATACCGACCAGCGCGCCGCCTGCTGTCGCTCCAGGAGAGCCATGCCCCGCTCTGTCATGATGCTTACCGATACCGTAGACTGTCGCAGCGCTGACCAGGGCGTTTAACCCGTACATCAGTCCCAGGCTAGCGATAACCTGACTATCGCTGCAGTCGTCATCACCGCAAGAAGCTGCTAAAGCCCCGATCCCCACGAGGGAGCCCAATCCACCCGTTAAAGACCCCACGACCAATTGGGCTGCCACACGTCCCGCCCCCGATCCCTTGCGCGATGGGAGCTGGGGTGGAGTTGGTCGCTGTCTTGGCGTCATGCGGTGGGTCCCGGCCTGGCTCTCCTCGAAGTGCTCGATCGTCTCCCTGATCGTCGTGAGCATCGTCTTGGGCAACCGGATGCGTTGCGTCCGCTCGACCCCATTCTCCATCAGCGTCACATCCGCTACCAGGGCACTATCCGGCAACAGCAGGAATCGCGCCGAGTGAAACGTATGGATCATCGGGAACAGGCCGAACCGTTCCCGCTCCCCGGCATCGATCACCTCGCCCACGCGGGGGCTGACGACGATGACCCGACCCTCCGGCTCCTGGGCAGCAGCGGGCATGACGAAGGTTCCCATCAACAGGCTGAACCCGATGCATACCGGGATGATCGCCACGATCCCTTTGAAGGGATGGCAAATGAGACCGTGTAAACCCGTCATGATATCCTCCTCTGGCGAATCCCATGCTTCTCGAAAAACTCTTTCAACGCCTGCATGACGATCTCGTCGTCCCGCATCCCGAAGACGATGCTCGCCTTCTCCAGGTTGAGGATCAAGTCCTCAGGGAGATGATACTCGGCTGCCACGGTGTTCTGGTTCTCAAGATGCCACATCGCAGACC
>JACQVL010000098.1 GCA_016209865.1 Candidatus Latescibacterota bacterium
AAAGGACGAAGGACGAAACGGCAAGGACGAAACGTTTCTCTTCTGTCATTCCCGCGCAAGTGGGAATCCATTTCTTTTTTTGCCCTTGTTCTTTTCGTCCTTCAGCCTTCGTCCTTAGTACTTGCTTACTTCGCCCATTCGAGCGAGAGCCGTCCCTCGTGCAGCAGGCCGTAAGAGAAGTGGGTGACCCAATCGCCGAGGTTGATGTAGACTTTGCCGTCGACCGTCTGATAATCCGGACAATGGCTGTGGCCGAAGATCACCCCATCGAACCCTTCGTGGAGTTTGGCCAGGGCCAGTTCACGGTACTCGCGATCCGGATGCCAGCCTTCCGGGAGCGTATGGTTGCGGCTCAGGTGCGAGACGACGCGGGCGAGCGCCACGCCCAGGTCTGGATGGAGCAACTGGTACAGCCAGATGTTGACCGGATTGTGGAGAATCCGCCGCATCAGGCGATACCCCTGGTCTTTGGCGACCAGCCCGTCCCCGTGACAGATGAACAACCGCTTCCCGTGGTGCTCCGTCTCCAGCGCGCCGTACACCGCCTCGACCCCCACCTGTTCACGCAGAAACGACCCCAGCCAGAAATCGTGGTTCCCGGACATGTAGACGACCCGCGTACCCTGCTCGATCAGCCGGGTCAACTCGTAGAGCACCCGGTAGTGCTGCCGGAGGATGACGCTCCGGTACTCGAACCAGAAGTCGAACAGGTCTCCCACGATGTAGAGCAGGGGGGTGGCCCCGCGAAGCTCCCGCAAGAAGGCCAGCAACCGGCGGGTCTTCTCCTGCTCGACGTCGAATGAACCCGCCCCCAGGTGCGCGTCCGAAATGAAATAGATAGGATCGTTCATCATCCCTCAGCCTCCCGACGCAATATACCAGCGCTAACGCCCATGACGCAACCGTTTTGTTCGCGCCCAGGCATCCGGGAGCATCCGCCGTCTGAGGTTCGGGATCGTCTGATCTACTATTTTTTTAGTTGACAAACCGAGAGGAAGTCAGTATGATATCCTCGCTCTGGACATCGCGTTCACCTGTCTCAGCGACGAAGGGATGGTACGGACATGCCACGACACAAAGTCGTCCCGCTGACGGATCTCGAATTAGAGATCATGAACATCGTCTGGAAGCAGGGCAGTACGACGGTCCGGCAGATCGTCGATGAACTCCACGCGAAGCGGCCGTTAGCGTACACGACGATCCAGACGGTGCTGACGATCCTGACCCAGAAAGGGTTCGTGGAGTACACCCCGCAGGGGCGGGCGTACGTCTACCGCCCGGCGGTCGGCCCGGACGGCGTCCGGCGCGAGACGGTCGCCGCCGTGGTCAACAAATGGTTCGAGGGGTCAACCCGGTCGCTCATCCTGCACCTGATCGAATCGGATGCTCTCACCGCCGGGGAGGCGGCGGAATTACGCCGGCTGCTCGATCAGAAGGCGCGGGAGGCTCGAAAGGAGGCCCAACATGCATGACGTCGTCACGCTGTTGCGGATGTTCGATTCGATCGGGCGCCGGTTGGCTGACGCCTTCTTCCTGCCGAGCCTCGAAGTCATCCTCCTGGGCGTGATCGTCTGGGCCGTCCTTCGGGCATGGCGCGGACACTCGCCACGGCTCCGCCATCTGCTGTGGTTGACCGTCATCCTCAAGCCCGTCGTGACGCTCTTCCTGCCCTGGCAAGGCCCGATCAAGTTCCCCATACCCGGCGGGGTTGCGGAGGACATCGTCTTCTCCGTTCCTTCCGTCCCGACCGCAGACGCAGGGGCCGTGGCGCACCATCCGTACGCCCTCCTTGCAATCATCTGGGGCGCGGGCGTCAGTGCGGGACTCCTGTGGACGCTCGTCGGCGGCCTGCTGCTCCTCCGCCGGTGCCGCCAGACACAGCCGATCAGCATCGCATGGGTGCAGGCGCTGTTCGTCCACTGTCTGACGACGGTCGGCATCGAACGCCGGGTGACGCTGAGCATGTCCGACCGGTTCGCCAGTCCGACCCTGGTGACCGTCGGCCGGCCGGTGGTCGTCATTCCTTCCTGGTGCCTGGAGCAGCTTTCCCCGCAAGAGCTCAAACAGGTCTTCCTGCATGAGTTGCTCCATTACGCCCGGCGGGATCATGTCACGGTGTTGATCGCCCAGCTCGTCCGGGTGCTGTTCTTCTTCCATCCGATCGTCTGGTATGCGGGACGGCGGTTGAACGTCGAGGCGGAGCGGGCGTGCGACGCCGGGGTGGTGACGGTGGCGCGACGGCCCTACAGCTATGCCTCCAGTCTGCTCAAAGTCGCTGAAGGCCCGTCGCTGGCGCGGTGGCGTGGAGTGCTCGAACTGGCCCGGCCAGTCTCCCTGACAGCAACCCGTATCCGTGAAGTCCTCAACGGGATGGATGACCACCAGCGGATGGGGCGTCTGAGCACTGCCCTCCTGCTGATCGGACTGGCCGTCCTCGTCCTCCCGCCGGTGTTCCATCTCCCGGCCCCGCCAGTCCTGTCGAACCCGCCCGAGGCCGTCCTGCAAAGCCCTGCGGGGCAGGACGCCTCGCTCCCTGGCCGGACGATTCAGGCTGAACGCCTCGCCGCACGCGGCGCCGATGAGACGTGGGCCTCTGCTGCTGCCAATCCTCCGCAGCCACGAGAGACCGGCACAGCGCCGGTGACCGTCACCGCGACGCCGTCGGTGAGGACGGCGCTCATGAGAATCCCCAGGATTCCGGGAACGATGTCGCCCGTCGTGTTCAGGCCGTCCCCCCCGCAGACACCGTCTGACGGGATGAGCCCGCGCCGGTGGTTCCATACCGCCGCGGTCGGCACTCCGGATGCTCCTCCCGCCAGCAGGACGGAGAGTTTCGCGCGATGGCAGCCCGGACAGATCGAGTTCCAGGGCGGGGGACACCCTCTCTCGAAAACTGACCTGTCGGGCATGATGTCGGTCCGAGCCGGGTACTTTGTCACCCGGACGCATGAGCTGGGCGGAGTCCTCTCGATCATCGGTCCGACGGAACGACTGGACGCGGCAGGAGAACAGGCTGACCTCGCTCCGCAGGGGACTCTGGGGACCCTGGCTTTACTCCAGGCGGTCCGGTCTCGCCCGCTGGTCCCGTCAGTGACCCAGCAACAGAACGAGAAAGGCCCGACGGTGAGGAACACGGTCATGATCGGGGCGTTCTACCGGTATAACGTCGCCCGGCTGAACGCGCCGGTCGTGCCGTTCGTCGGGGTCGGGACGGGGGTGGAGGTGCGGCCGGGCCTGAAAGACCCGGTAGTCGTCGACGGCAGCGGGGGCGTGCGTTGCTTCTTCGCCGACCGGACGGCGGTGATCGTGCAGGTCGATTATTCTAAGAATGTTGATCTCTCAGCTCGCTCCCGGGTGAGCGCCTCGCTCGGGGTCTCGACGATTTTCTGATCGTTTTCCCCCATGAAAGGCCATCGTGGTCGATACCGCGCTCATCATCGCGGCCGGAGCCGGGACTCGCTTGAAGCAGGTGACGGGGACGATCCCCAAGCCGCTCCTCCGGGTCGCCGGCGTCCCGCTCATCACACGCATCCTCCTCACCGCCCAGAAGGCCGGGATGACGCGGTTCGTGATCGTGACCGGCTACGCGGTCGATCAACTCCATGCGACGCTCGACGGCGACCCGCGGGTCTCACCCCTGATCGAATGGGTGCACAACGAGCAGTGGGAGGCCCCGAACGGACTGTCGGTGCTGGCCGCGCGCGATTTCCTGCCCGGCCCGTTCGTCCTCCTCATGGCCGACCATCTGTTCGATGGACAGAACCTGCTCCGGCTTCTGCACACGCCGTTAGAGAGCGGCGAGTGCGTGCTGGGCGTCGACCGGAAGCTCGACACGATCTACGACATCGAGGACGCGACGAAGGCGCGGGTTGACGGATCACATCTTATCGACATCGGCAAGCACCTGACGGAGTACAACGCCGTCGACACCGGCCTGTTCCTCTGCTCGCCCGCGTTGTTCGACGCCCTGGAGGCCAGCCGGCGGGACGGCGGCTGCGCCCTCAGCGACGGAGTGCGCCTGCTCGCCCGTCAGGGACGGATGCGGGCGTGTGACATCGAGGACGGGTTCTGGCAGGACATCGACACCCCCGACATGCTCGACCATGCGGAGCGTGTGCTCCTGCGGAACCTTAGGAAGCCCACGGATGGGGTCGTCTCCCGGTACCTCAACCGGCCGATCTCCACGCGCATCAGCCAACGGCTCGTCCGGACGTCGATCTCCCCCAATC
>JACQVL010000099.1 GCA_016209865.1 Candidatus Latescibacterota bacterium
AGACATTACCACGGTCTCAGGTGACCCAGAGTTTGAATGCGGTCATCTTCACTCCGCCAGATGCAAAGGACTGGTTGCTTGTCGTCACCCCTGATGCCATGAGCTTTCGTGTATCGTCTGCGGCGGCCCCAACGCACTTTGAATTGAGCCAGAATACCCCCAACCCCTTTAACCCGACCACTCGGATCGAGTATCAATTGCCGAGATCGGTGCACGTCCGATTGATGATCTACAACGTGCAAGGGCAGGAAGTCCGAAGACTGGTGGATGTGGAACAGCAGGTCGGGGTCTACCGGGTCGAATGGAACGGACTGAACGACGCCGGAAAACCTGTGGCGTCGGGTATTTATCTCTACCGGCTCCAGGCGGACGAGTTCACCCAGACACGAAAAATGATGTTGGTGAGGTAAAAGCAAAGGGGGCCCAATCGTGCTTTCTGTCATTTCTATTTTTCACTCGTCACTTGTCACTCGTCACTGAACCTATACTATGCAGCCTCGACTCCCTCTCTTTCTCTACACTATTCTTGCCGTCCTTGCCCAGCTGGTCGGCACGACCGAGACAGTGGCGCATAAGCCGGTGACGGCGAAGTACACGTTCAACGAGCATATCCGGCCGATTTTTCAGACCTACTGTGGAGGGTGTCATGCGCCCGGGCGCATCGCGCCGATGTCGCTCTTGACCTACCAGGAGGCGTATCCGTGGGCAGAATCCATCAAGGAAGTCTTGCTGGCCGAGAGCCTGCATCCCTGGCACGTCGAGGAGGGAGTTGGCGCGTTCACGAACGGACGATGGTTGACCGCCCGCGAACTCGATATGGTCATCGATTGGGCAACAGGCAGTGCCCCTGAGGGCTCTCCATCGCCCACTCCGGCCCCGGTTGCCGGACAGGAAGAATGGCCGTCAGGCCCCCCCGACCTGGTGCTCACGATGGCCGATAGCCTGTCCGTCGGCGCGGAGACGATGGAGAAGACACGCTGCATCGTGCTGCCGACGGGCCTCACGACCGACCGATGGGTGACCGGACTGGACGTTCGTCCCGGCAACCCGGCCATCGTCCACGACGCGGTCATCTACACGGTTGCTGCCGGGCAGGGATTCGCTCAAGGACGGGGAACCGAAGCCGAGTGTGCCGACGGGACAGCCCTTCCGGCGGAGCAGATTGTCGGGACCTGGTTTCCCGACCAGCCTCCGCCGTCAGTGCCCGAGGATGCAGCATACCGCCTCCCTGCCGGCTCTCCGATCATCCTTCGTATTCACTACCGCAAGACCTGGAGGTACGAGGGACGTGAGATGAAAGACCGGAGCGCCGTCGGACTCTACTTTGCGAAACGGCCGGTCGAGAAGCGCATCCGGACGGCGGTGATCCGCCAGGCGACGACCGCTCCCTCAGACACCCTGACCGCTGTGCACGTGCTGGAATCTGACGCCCATCTCACGTCGATCCTGCCGCAGATCAGCGTGCCCGGAGCGATCATTCAGGCGACAGTCGTACGGCCAGATGGTACGACGGTGTGGCTCGTGAAGGTGAAGTCCGCCGACCCGGCCTGGCCGATCCGGTATGATGTGACGGAATCAGTTCCCCTGCCCCGAGGCAGCCGGATTGCGATCACGGCCTCCGTTGAGCAGCCCGAAAGGCTGGGACCATCCAGGTTGGCTGTCTGGGTCGGCTACACCGTCGACGGCGAGCATCTTCACGGCGGCGGGGCGAAGACGGTTCCACAGCGCCGGCAACGGTAGAGTTTGTTGCGCCCGCTCTGCCACGTCCACAGGTCATCCCACCAGCGCCCGACCGTGGTCTTCCACGTGCCGCAGGATGGACACTGCAGCCCGATGTGGTCGCGACGGACGGGCGGATCGGGAGCTTCCCGTGGCACTGACAGGCCGTAGGTGTTCTCTCGCCGGTCGGCGGGGGATTGGTATTGGACGGGTAACTCGGCAATATCCCAGTAGTGAGTGCCACAGGTGTGACAGTGGAACAACCGTCGTCCCGGGTGAAGCCACTGGAGGCATCGTTCATGCCATCGATGCCGGGAACGGTAGACTTCCCGGCTTTTGCATGAGGGACAACGGCGGACGCGCATGCGTGCTCCCGTACCCACAATCATCGCAGGAGGGAAAAGCATCGTCGTGTTGAGCATTCAGTTCATACTATAAGAGATCATGGATGTCAACGTTTTTTTCATTTTCGACAGGCTGGGAGATTCGTGCAGATGCTCGTCATTCACTGTGATGTCCTGTTCGATGGGGCATCAGTTCTCTCGTGCTCTCTCGTGTTCGTCGGGCTGGTGTTCGCCGGGGTGTTCTTCGACCTCGGCCGGCCGGTGATCGGCGGGTGGCTCGGCGGCGGGCGGGTCATCAAGGAGAGGGCGCGCGACCGTTATCTCCTCTGGGGATCGGAACATTCGCAGGAAGGCGCTGTCCTCTTCGCCGTGGACATCGAGCAGGGCGAGGTCGTCGAACAGCACGAGATCGGCGCGCGGGAGGTGGGCGCCCCGTTTGTCGATGCAGCGACGGGATTGTTGTATTGTACCACCTATCAAGGTATCAATCAGCCGGGCAACCTGCTCTGGCGCCGCGAACGAGACGGCCGCCTGCGAAGCTTAGGCTTTCCACCCATTCCCGGCAATCGGTTTCTCTGCGCGGTGCTCGGACGGGATGGGCGCATCTACGCCGGAACCCATCCCGACGGCCATCTTGCGGCGTACGACCTTGCGCGGGGAGAATGGCGCGACCTCGGCTGTCTCGCTCCTCCCCCGCTCAGACCGGGCCAGCAGGTCTTTCTGTCCGGCCTCTGCATCACACCCGGCGGGGAAGTGCTCGGCTCGATCATGCGCGCCCTCCCGCGTATCACGGTCATCTACAACCCGCTGACGGGAGAGACGCGGGTCCTGGAGGGGTTCGAGGGCAGCCTGCCCATCGTCGAAGGGGAACGGCTGTACCTGAACCGCCCGTCCGGCGTCGAGGTGTACGACGCTGAGTTCCACCTGGTTGAAACCGTGACGGTTGAGTCGCTCCGCTGCGAGGGTCTCATCACCCCGTCGTCGTCTACACTCTCCGTGGCCGTTGGGGACGGCCAGGGACGCCTATACGGCTGGTGTAGCCATGATCTGGTGCGCATCGACCCGGATGCTCGCACGATCAGAGTGATTGGGCATCTCAACGGAGGCGGGACGATCGAGCTGACGGACGACGGCCGCGCGGTCATCCCATCCATCCCGGAGCGCCGGTACACAGTCGTCGACCTCCACTCCGGGAAGACGGACACGCGCACGTTCGTCTATGCCGGACAGCGAGCGACCGACATCTGCGGGCTGGCGAAAGGGCCGGATGGGAAGATTTATGGGGCGACGATCATCAGCATGCATCTGTTCCGGTTCGACCCGTCATCACGGGAATTGACCGACCTGGGACACGTCGGCTGGCCGGGCGGAGAGGTGTACGACCTGATCGCGTACGACGACCGGATGTACTTAGGGTCGTACACCGGGGCGATCTGGGGAGAATACGACCCGGCACAGCCGTGGCGGCCCGACCCGGCGACGCACAGCACGAGTCCGGCGAGCAATCCTCGCAACTTGGGTCCCTTAGGAGAGCAACAAAACCGGCCGTTCGAGTATGCCGTCGGCCCCGATCGCCGCATCTACATCGCCTGCCGGTCGGATTACGGGGTCGGGGGCGGCGCGCTCGCCTGTTACGACCCGGCGACGGGAACAAAGACCGTCTATCGGGATCACGACCAGAGCATCCAGTCCGTGGCGGCGAACGACCGGTATGTGTACGGGGGGACGAGCATCCGCGGGGGACGGGGCTGGGCGGAGACGACGTGCGAGGGAAGACTGTTCGTCTTCGACCCGGGCCAGCGCCGGCGCATCTTCGAGCTGGTGCCGGTCACGGGCGCGATCGCCGTGACCTCCCTGGCGGTCAGCCCGGTCACCCGTCTGGTCTACGGGACGACGGACACGTGTCGGCTCTTCGCGTTCGACCCGGACGCGCTGCAGGTCGTGCAAACCTGGACGCTCCGCAACCCGGGAACCCCGCTGATGGGCGTCCCCGAAGCGTACGGGATCATCCATCTCACCGCCGGGAGCGACGGGGATATCTACGGGGTCACCCGGTACGATGTCTTTAAGCTCGACCTCTCGACCGGCCGGATCATCTACCTCGACCAACCGCCCATTCCTGACCTGTATCAGATCGTCGAAGGCGCGCCCGGCGTGTTCTACATCGGCGCGCGATCGCACCTGTTGGAGTACCACCTGCGGGATATCCCGCATTACCGTTGAAAGGAGCCTTCATGCGTAATCCAGTGAAAGAGAAGTTGCGTCGAGGAGAAGTCACCTTGGGAGTCGCGGTCGGGACTCCCTGTCTTGATCTGGTGGAGATGCTCTCGCGGATGAATTTCGACTGGATCTGGTTCGACGCGGAGCACGGGCCGCTGAACACCGAGATCCTCCAGGCCATGCTCCAGGTCGGCCGCGGCGGGCAGGCGACGTCGATCGTCCGCGTCCCCTGGAACGACCTGGTGCATATCAAGAAGGCGCTGGATGTCGGAGCTCAGGGGCTGATCATCCCGTGGGTGAATACCCGTGAGCAGGCGGAGATGGCTGTACGTGCTGCGAAGTACCCGCCAGAGGGGATTCGCGGGATCGGCCCGCGGTGGGTCGCCACGGCGGGTGAGGACACAGCCGAGTATCTTCGAACCGCCAACGACGAAGTGCTGATCATCGTTCAGATCGAAACGCGCGAGGCGGTGAATAACTTAGAGGCGATCATCACCACGCCTGGTATCGATGCGTTCCTCATCGGGCCGAGCGACCTGGCGGCTTCGTTAGGCCATCTCGGCGATAACGCGCATCCGGACGTGCAGGCGACGATTGACGACATCATCGAACGAGGGAAGAAGGCAGGAGTGCCGGGCGGGTTCGCGACGGCACCGCCCGCGGAATGTGAGAAGCGGATCAAACAGGGGTTTCAGTTGATCACCATCGGCAGCGACCTCGGCTTCATCCGGCAGGGCGCGCAGGCGGTGCTGGCGCATTTTGGGCGGTAACTACACGTTAGCACGTTCATACGTTCGAACGTTGACACGTTCTATTAGCCTATCTTTAACGTGCCAACGTGTGAACGTTCAAACGTGCTAACGTTGTCTTATCTTGACCGCGGCCGCGTGGGCGGTGAGGCCCTCCGCCTCAGCCAGGGCGATGGCGGCAGGCCCCAGCCGTTGGCCGGCCCGGCCGTTCACCACGAACAGGCTCGTCACCTTCAGAAAATCGCGGACGCTGAGCGGGGACGCGAACCGCGCCGTCCCGCCGGTCGGCATGATGTGACTCGGCCCGACGACGTAGTCGCCCAACGCCTCGGACGACTGTTCGCCGACGAACATGCCGCCCGCGTGCTTCACCCGGCCGACGAGCGCCCACGGGTCGCGGACGAGCAGGCAGAGATGTTCGGGCGCGTACTCGTTCGCTAAGTCGATCGCCTCATCCAGGCTGGTCGTGACGACCACCCCCCCGTTCCGGGCGAGTGACTCGCGGATGATGGACGCCCGGTCGAGACGGTCGATCTGTCGGGCGACTTCTGCGCTGACCGCTTCAGCGAACGAACGAGACGGCGTCATCAGGATCGCGCTCGCTAAGGCGTCGTGCTCCGCTTGCGCGAGCAGGTCGGCCGCCGCGTACGCCGGGTTGGCGGATTCATCCGCGATCACGAGCGTCTCCGTCGGGCCGGGTAACTGGTCGATGTCGACAACCCCGTACACCTGCCGCTTCGCTAAGACGACGAACAGCCCGCCCGGTCCGAGGATTTTGTCCACGCGTGGGATCGACTCCGTCCCGTACGCGAACGCCGCGATCGCCTGCGCTCCGCCGACCCGGTAGACAGCATCTACCCCTGCAGTCCTGGCAGCCGCCAAGACGGCCGGGTTGACTCGCCCGGTTCGGTCTGCGGGAGTCGCAACCGCGACATGGGCGACTCCGGCGACACGCGCGGGAATGGCGGCCATCAGCAGGGACGATGGGTAGGCGGCCTGGCCGCCCGGCACGTAGAGGCCGACCCGTTCGAGCGGGCGGACGAGATGGCCGACTCCGCCGTCCTCATCCCAGTGGACCCACGAGCCTGTCGGTTGGCGTTCATGGAAGCGCTTGATCCGGTCGGACGCAGCCTGTAGCGCCTCATGGAGGGACGCCGGGATCGCGGCCAGCGCTGCGTCGAGCTCCTCCGGCTCGACTCGAAACGCGCTCATCTCCATCCCATCGATCCGCTTCGCGTACTCCCGCACCGCGCGATCCCCGTCCCGACGGACATCCCGGATGATCCGGGACACCGCCTGGTCCGGACTCAGTGACTCTCCGAAGATGAGCCGGAGCCGTTCCGCGATCTGTGGGGTCACCTCCGCTTCATCCGGCGGCCGCCGGACGAGGATGGTCGTTCGCGCCTCCTGAGCGGAAAGAATGCGGATGACGTCCATAGAGGGCTCCATCTACCTGTCAACCCGGGCAATCACCACAAAGACACAAAGCGCACAAAGAAAGGCGATCAAACATTTTTCTCAGATTTTCTTCGTGTCCTTTGTGCCTTTGTGGTGAATCCCATCACCGCTTCCTCCTGAACGGCTCGAGCGCCGCCACGATAGACTCGCACCCGAACTTGACGCAATCGGTCGTCGGGAGTCCGGTCTCCCGATGCACCGCGTCGACCGTCCGGCGCGCCTCGGCGACGGGCATTCCCGCACAATTGAGAGCGATGGCAATCACCTCGGTCGGGAAGATCGGGCGGGCGATCATCTCGTGGAGATGGATGATCTCCGCGAGCGGAGGAATCCGGATGGTATGCCGCCGAAGGAAGTCCCGGCCGGGCTGATGGCAGAGGACGAGCGCTTGTGGGGCGGCGCCGTGCAACAGTCCAAGCGCCACCCCTGAATACGACGGATGGATGATCGTCCCCTGGCCCTCGATGATGAGGAGTTCACGGTTGCGCCGCTCCATCACCAGCCGTTCGACCGCGCCAGAGATGAAATCAGACACCACCGTATCGATCGCGATCCCTGACCCGGCGATCATGATGCCGGTCTGCCCGGTGGCGACGAACTCCGCGTCCCATCCCACGGCCTGGGCCGCTTTGGCGATCTCGATCGCGGCGACCATCTTACCGATGCTGGAATCCGCCCCGACCGTCAACACCCGGACGACCTGGAGTTCCTGGACTCGATTCCGCCCGATGTCTAAGTCGTCCGGCGGACGTCGGACATCCCAGAGCTTCGCCCCGTGCGCCTCAGCCAGACCGACCAACTCCTGATCATCCGTCAGGAACGTATGAAGCCCGTTCACGATCTCCAGCCCGTTTCTGATCGCCTGGATGATGACCGTGCGCCACTCCACGGGCAGCACCCCGCCCGGCGGCGCGATCCCGATGACGAGCGCGGTCGGCTGGTAGGGGAGGGCGTCCTGGAGCGTCCCCACGATCGGAATGCCTTGACCAACCTCGATGATCTCCTCAACCCGTTCGCCGGCGTGCGTGCTGTCCAACACCGCCACGACTTCATTCGGCTTGTACCGGATGAGGGACGCCGCCGTCTTGGAGGAGAACGTCCC
>JACQVL010000102.1 GCA_016209865.1 Candidatus Latescibacterota bacterium
ACCAGGAGAGAAGAGCAGAACGGACTGATGGCAGGCGCTCAGCCGGTCGGCGAGGTGTTGTCCGACGCCTTCACGGTCCGCAAAGATCAGCCAGCGTCCCGTTTGTTCGGGTCGAACAGACGCGACAGGCCGTGCTTCGTCTTGCTCCCATCGGTACTCATAGAGCATGCTGTCACGGTCTTCAGCGCTCTCCTCCGTTTCCATCAGGGACTGACAACGCACCCCCTGCACGTCGGCCAGGACGCGCCCCGTTTCATCGCACAGTCGAATGTCTCCAGCGACCGTCCGCTCAGTCCGCTCCCCCACACAGGCGTACGCCCATGCGCGGAGGCCGGTCGGATGGTACACCCGGATGCGCTCGACCCGAACGGGAAGGGATATCGTGTCGACCGAAGAGGCGGCTAAGAGCGTCTGAAAACAGGCGTCGAGGAGGGTCGGATGGAGGATATACTCGTCGATGCCGGGCTGGAGTTGCTCAGGAATCTGAACACAGGCGAGTGCTTCGTCGTGCCCGCGCCAGAGATGTTCGATGGCCTGAAAACAGGGCCCGTAGTGGAGTCCGGCCTGCTGGAACTGCTGATAACAGGCATGACCGGACACTTCGTCTCGACAACGCTGGCGAATCGCATCCAATTCAACCGGCTCAGGAGCGTGACGGTGATCGAGCCGGAAGAGCTTGCCGGTGACGTGTCGAACCCATGAGGATCGCTCATGCTGTGCCTGGCTGTACACCTCGAACGAGGAGGAAGCCGGGTCGAACACGAGTTGAAGCGCCGGTGGAGGCCCGTCCGTCAGGAACAGCGGCCGGTGGAACTCGACCTCCTCCACGCTTCCCGTGTGACCATCGAGCGCGTCCCGGCCGGCGGCTAAGGCCATCTCCACGTATGCGGCGGCCGGATAGACGGCCGCGCCCTGGACGCGATGATCGGCCAGGTACGCGAGACGGGGCGTGTCGAGTGGCGCATCCCACACCGGCCAGGCGGACTGCAGACGAGCGCCTAAGAGGGGATGGACTGGCGTTCCCGGCACGGATCGCGCGGAGGGCGCCGGGCCTCCCAGCCGGGCCTGTCGTGAGGCTTCGGACTCCTGCCAGTGCCGCTCGCGCTGCCAGGGATAGGACGGAAGCCGGACGAACCGGCCGCCGGATGGATAGAGCCGCTTCCAGTCGACCAGGTAGCCCAGAGTGTACAGGATTCCCAGCGATCCCAGCATCGTCGCGCGCTCAGGCTCCTGACGGCGCAGTGTGTACAGAACCGTGCCGTCCTTCCCGGCGGCGGCGAGACATTCCTGGATGGAGGCCGCTAAGACGGGATGGGGACCGATCTCCAGAAAAAGGTGAGAGCCAGTCTGGATGAGGGCATCGATGGCCGCGGCAAAGCGGACCGGGGCCCGTACGTTGCGCCACCAGTAGGCCGCGTCCAGTTCAGAGCCGTCAACCTGCTGGCCGGTCACGGTGGAGAACAGCGGGATGGCCGCAGGTCGGGGCTGCAGGCAGCGCAGAGACTCGAGCAATTCATCCTGAAGCGGCTCCATCTGAGGACTGTGGTACGGGACGTCCACCTGGAGGAACCGGCAGAACATCCCCTGCGAGGCGAGTGAGCGGGCGATCTCGTTCAAGGCCTCCGCGTCCCCGGAGAGGGTCACCGCACTGGGGCTGTTGAGAGCAGCGATCGACACACGACCTTCATAATCCCTGACAACACACTCTGCGGTTTCGACCGAAAGCCCGATGGCGGCCATCGTCCCGTGTCCGGCCGTTCGCTGCTGAAGACGGCTCCGGTGGTAGACCACCTGAACCGCGTCCTCCAGACTGAGCGCGCCCGCCGCATGAGCGGCCGCCATCTCCCCCACGCTGTGCCCGACCACTCCATCGGGCACGATGCCCCAGGATCGCCACAGCGCCGTCAGTCCGACTTGCAGGACGAAATTGGCGGGTTGCGCGACATGCGTCTCCGCGATGCGGGACCGCGACTCCTCCGCCGTCAGTTCCTCGAGCACCGACCAGCCTGTATACTGCTGGAAGACAGCATCACACTGCTCGACCGCCTCCCGGAAGACGGGTTCTTCATCCAGGAGTTGCCGTCCCATCCCCCACCACTGCGGCCCCATCCCGGTGAACACGAAGACGAGCCGAGGGGGTTGACCGGGCGTCTGGTGTCCGGATGAGATCGCCGTCCGGGTTTCTCCTCTGAGAAAGGCTTCGAGATGTTCGACCAGTTCTTCTCTGGAATGTGCCACGACTGCCAGCCGATAGTCGTGGTGTCCCCGGCGCAGACTCGCGCTGGAGCAGACGTCCCGCAGCGACGCCTGAGCAGTGGACGCTGTCTCTTTCAGGAATTCCAGATCGGCCCGGACACGCGCCTGGAGCGCGGTCTGACTGCGAGCGGAGAGGGGCAGGATGCACGCTCGTCCTGGCGCTGAGGCCTCGTCCCGGCTGTCTGGCAGTGGCGGGGCTTCTTCCACGATGGCGTGCGCGTTCGCCCCCCCAAACCCGAACGAACTGACCCCGGCCAGGCGCGGCCCTCGACGAGGAGCGAGCCAGGTCTCCAGCGATCTCGGAATACGCAGCCGCAATTCCTCAAACGGGATGTCGGGGTGAGGCGTCTCGAAGTGGAGATGAGGCGGGATTTGCTGATGCGTCAGCATCAGCGCGACTTTCATCAGCCCGGCGACTCCGGCCGCCGGTTCGAGGTGGCCGAGGTTCGTCTTCACCGAGCCGATCACGCAGTCATCCCCAGGCGGACGCGGTTGCCCGAAGACCGCGCCGAGGGCGACGGCCTCGACCGGGTCGCCGGCGGGCGTGCCGGTTCCGTGCGCCTCGACGTACTGAACCTGTTCCGGGGACACGCCAGCCCGGTCACACGCGGCTCTCAGCAAAGATTCTTGCGCATGCGGGCTGGGGACGGTGATCCCCCGTGTCCGGCCGTCCTCGTTGACCGCGCTCCCCCGGATGACCGCGTAGATCGGGTCTCCGTCAGCGACGGCGCGAGAGAACGGCTTCAGGACGATCAGTCCGGCGCCCTCGCTCCGGACATACCCGTTCGCGCGCGCGTCAAAACTCCGGCACCGGCCGTCGGGGGAGAGCATCGACGCCTGGCTGAACCCGATCGTCACCTCTGGCTTGAGGAGGACGTTCACCCCGCCCGCGAGGGCGAGCGGACACTCGTCCTGCAGGAGGCTTTGACACGCCAGATGGACGGCAACGAGGGACGACGAGCAGGCGGTCTCGATCGCCATGCTCGGCCCGTGAAAGTCGAACACGTACGAAACCCGGTTCGCCGCGATGCTCAGATGCCCGCCCAGGTTGGTGTAAGCGTTAATATCCTGGCGGTCGGTCGGGCTGAGTTGAATGTCGTAGTAGTCGTGAGTCGTGATGCCGATGAACACCCCGGTGTTCGTCCCGGCCGCGTTCTCCGGCGGCAGTCCGGCGTCCTCCAGCGCCTCCCACGCGACCTCCAGCAAGAGCCGTTGCTGCGGGTCAATCCGGGAAGCTTCTCGCGGCGCGATCCCGAAGAACTGGGCGTCGAACCGGTCGATCTGCCCGACGAACCCGCCCCATCGGGTGCACATCGTCCCCGGCGCGGCGCGATCCGGGTCGTAGACCGGACGCAGGTTCCAGCGATCGGGCGGGACGTCCGTGATCGCATCGACGCCGTCCCGGAGGAGCTGCCAGAACGCGGCCGGGCTGTCGGCTCCGCCGGGGAACCGGCATCCCATCCCGATGATGGCAATAGAGTCTTTCTCGTCACTTGTCACTTGTCACTCGTCACTGCTCTTGCCGCTCCCCATCCACAGGCATAAAAAACTCGTACTTCTTGGGGTCAGCATACCCCTCGATCCAGGTCGGCATGAAGCCGGGACTGGTCATCGCGGTCTGTACGATGTGTTTGTTGAAAGAGCTCACCGTCTCCGCGTTGAAATACTCCTCGACCGGCATCCAGCGGCACTCTTCGATCTCTGAGAGTTGCATGGCAATGTCCTGATGGAGGGGGACCAGACGGCAGACGAAGTAGATGTCCGACTTGCCGTACCGGTAGCCATGCCAGTGCCGGAGACAGACGAGCGCGTCGAACCGCGTCGGGACGCCCGTTTCCTCGAACACCTCGCGGACGACGCCCTCCACTAAGTGCTCCCCTGGGTGCAAGGCTCCGCCGGGCAGTTTGTAATAGGGTGGGCGGCCTGCTCCCCGGTATTTCTCGCAGACGACGAGGAGTTCCTGCTTGTCGTTCAAGACCACCCCGCCCGCGCCGATGTAATGGGTGGCATGGACCGGGATGAACGCGTCTTCGACAAGACGGCAGGTCAGCATCAAGTAGTCGTCGCTGCTGTGATGGAAGACGAACCCGGCGTCGACCGCCACCGGGATCACACTCGATTTTGTGATCGGAATCTCCAACCAGACGACCAGGAATCCGTCCCGTTTCCACGCCTCCAACGAATGGAAGAGTTGCTGCCGGAAGACGTCAGGGTCGTGGGAGAGTGCGGCTGGCTTGGGCAGCACACCCCCGAAGGCATTGGTGGATGATTCGATGACCTGCATCAGGGTTTCCTCCGTTTATCACTCATCGTATCGCTGACCGCTTCCTTCACCCACGCCGCAGCACGCGCCCCGGCCGTCGCTCCGTCGGGACACCCCGGTCGATCACAAGTTCACCGTTGACGAACACCCACTCCACCCCCACGGCGGGCTGAATCGGCTCCTGCCAGGTGGAACGGTCGCAGACCGTCGCCGGGTCGAACACGACCAGGTCGGCCGGCAGTCCTTCCGCGATCCGGCCCCGGTCCTTCAGTCCGAACCGCTGCGCCGGAAACCCGCTCATCTTGTAGACGGCTTCTTCCAGAGAGAGCAGCCCTCGTTCGCGCACGAACCGGCCGGGCACCTGCACGAAGCAGCCGTAGCTCCGGGGATGGGGATGCGGGACGTCGTAGACGCCGTCGCTGGCGATCAGCATCCGGGGATGGACGGCCGTCCGGTCGAGCGTCCTCGCGTTCTCTTCGGCGGGCGTCTGCCAGGGGAAGACGAACGCCTGGACACCGTCTTCTTCGAGCACCAGGTCGTAGGCAAATTCTTCCCACGATTTATTCACGCTCTTCGCCGCTTCCGCCAGGGTCAGACCGATGAACCGGCCGGATTTCGTGTACCCGACGATCTGGTTGCCACGCGTGCCGAGCTGTTTCCGGAGATGGGTCAGGGACTCTGACCGGACCTCCGGTTTTTTCATCCTCTCCAGCACCTCGGCCGGGCCGCCCGCCTGCACCCACATCGGGAGTTGCATCGTGATATGAGTCATCCCCGCCGGGTAGAGGTACGATTCGAACGTCAGGTCGATCCCGTCCCGGTCGGCCCGGTCGAGGATCGGGCCGGTCTCATCGTCCACCCGCTCGTGGGAGACATGGACCGGGATGCCCGACTGCCGGGCGAGTTCAATCGTCTCTTCCCACGCCCCCTTCCGGCCGAGGATCTGGTACCGCTGGTGGGCGGCGTAAATCCCCCCATACGAGGCGGCGACTTTGCAGAGGACGACGAGTTCCTGAAGGGTGGCGTGCGCGCTCGGCTGGTAGTCGAGTCCCAGGCAGAGCACCCCGGCCCCCGCTTCCATCCATGCGCGGGTCGTGCGTTCCATCGCGTTCAGTTCATCCTCCGTCGCCGGACGCGGCGCCCAGCCCATCACCCCGAAACGCACGGCACAGTGGGGGACCTGCGGGTAGACGTTGGCCGGAGAACGGCCGGGGAAGAGGCTGAGGTATGAGTCGATCGTCGGCCAGTCGACCGGAAACTTCGGCGACCCGTAGGCGAATTGCGTGTAGTGCCACATCTCGCGCGCCTGATCCGGCGGGAGGGGCGCCCAGCCGAACCCGTCCGGGGCTAAGAGCTGCGTGGTGATCCCCTGACGGACGCCAGCCATCTGATCCCGGCCGCCCAAGAGGGTGCTCTCCGAGTGGACGTGCACGTCGATGAACCCCGGACTGACCGCATGGCCGTGGGCGTCGATCACCCGTCCCGCGCTCGACGCGTCCAGATCGCCGACCGCCGCAACCCGGTCGCCGACGATCCCGACATCCGCCGGAAACGGCGCTCGCCGGCCGGTTCCATCAACGACATGACCTCCACGAATGAGGTAATCGAATTGCATTAGGCAATCTCCAAATGTAGTGACGAGTGACGAGTAAAAGAATGGATTCCCGCTTTCGCGGGAATGACAACCTGAGCTGTCATGATGCGCCATTATCACAGAACATCGGTCTTACTCGTCACTTGCCACTCGTCACTTGTCACTGCTCCTTCGGCCAGGCGAAGTCCGCCTTGAATTCCTCCCGCCCCTGGATGTCTAAGGTGATCCTGAAGAGCGCGCCGCCGCGGTACCCGTTGACATAGCCCTCTCGGTCAAAATTCTGCGGATCCATACTGCTCGGGTCGAGCAGAATCCCGGCGGTCGTGATGTACAGGTCGTTCAGGTCCTTCCCCCCGAACATCACGCTCGACGTCTGGTACGCAGGCGTCTGGATACGGCGTTCTTCTTTGCCGTCCGGGTCGAAGCGGATGACGCAATGGCCGAACCAGACGGCCGTCCAGACGAACCCGTCCGCGTCCACCGTCATCCCGTCCGGGACGCCCTCCGTGTCCGCCAGCGCCGCGAACTTCCGCCGGTTGCTCATCCGTCCGGTGGCCCGGTCGTAGTCGTACGCGTAGATCGTCCGGACGGTCGAGTCGGTGTAATACATCGTCTTGAGGTCGGACGAAAACCCCATGCCGTTGCTGATCCCGACCCCTTCTTCGGCCACCTCGACCGTCCCGTCCGGGTCGAAGCGGAAGAGTTTACCGGGTTTGTCCGGATAGTACACCCCTCCGAAGGCGCGGCCGTCGGGAGCGGCGATCACATCGTTGAACCGGAGGCGGTCGCCGTCGTGCGTCTCCCCGTGGACTCTCACCCAATCGTCATCCGATTTCCAGAGGACGACGCCATCCCAGATAAACAGCAACAAGCCGCCTTGCTTGTTCAGGACGAACCCGCCCACGTTGTCGCCCTGATGGATCGTCTGGTGAGTGTTCGAGGCCGGGTCGTAACTGAAGAGCCGGCCGGTATGGATATCCGTCCACAGCAACTGCTGAGTGTCCGGGTCCCACATCGGGCCTTCGCCCACCTTGGCGTTCACCTCCGCGACTTTTTCGAGTGTGGCCATCGCATCTCCTCCTTGGTGAAATGATCTCAATGTGCCTTCCTACCGAATGGAGGCTGGATCGAGTGTCGCAGCTTGTTGTCGATAGGTCGTGGCGCGTTCAGTGTTCCCGGTGGCCTCACACGCCCGTGCGAGCATCATCAGGGCGGTCTTTCGCATCTGGAGAGGGATCGTCCCGGCCCCGAGCGCGCGCTCCAGGCGCTGGAGCGCACCGGTGTAATCTCCGTTGACGTACAGGGCGATGCCCTGCTGGAGGTCATCTGGCAGGGCTGTCGTCGACATCCCCTTGTTGGCCCCCACCCGGAGCCGGAGCATGGCCAGCGAAGGGTGCTGAGGATCAACCTGGGCCAGCTCGTTCACGAGCGAACGCGCCTCATCTATGCGGTTCAGGTCGAGGAGGACGAGGGCGAGGTTGACGCGCGCGTTCGCATGGCCGGGGTCGAACCGGATGGCGTTGCGGTACGCCTCGATCATTTTCTCCGGATTCGCCTTCAGCCGGCGCAGGGCATTACCCATGTTGTAGAAGGGTTCCGGATAGTACGAGAAGATGGAGATGGCCGTCTCATACTCCTGAATCGCCGCCCGGTCATCTCCGGTCTTAGCGAACGCAGCCCCGAGGTTGTAATGAGCTTTCGCGCTGCGCGGCGCTGCGCGGACTTGCGCCCGGAAGAACGTGACTTCATCCGCCCACATCTGGTTTCGGTCGACGGTCAGGACGGCATAGGCCACACAGAGCGCAGCGGGCGCGGCCGCGACGGCCGGGTGACCGACGGCCTGCCGGAGCCGCCACGCTCCGTAGCCGAGCAGCAGGCAGAAGAAGACCGATGGCGCGTAGGCGAGTCGCTCCCCCATGATCGTGCCGATCGGCAGGACGAGGTTGCTCGTCGTCGAGAACAGCACGGCGTACCCCACCACCGCGAAGAGGACGACCGGATGGCGTCGCCGCCAGACCCAGGCGAGGCCGGCGACGGCGAGCGCGATGACGAGACAGCCGAGGACGCGGAGGTTGGCCGCGCTGACCAGGATCGGAATCTGATTGTACGAATAGTCCGACGACAGGCCGACGGGAATGAGCTGCAGCCTGAGGTAATCGAGTTGCACCCGGGCAGCAGTGAAGAGCCGGGATGGGAACGTGACCGCCACGAGCGGGTTATCGATGAACGGGACGGGACGCGGCATGTCCCCTAATGCCTGAGATCGCAGCGCAAACCAGACGATGACCGTCAGGGCATAGACCCCGTACGCGCCGAGCGGCCAGCGTCTGGACGGGACGCGAAACAGCGCATCCATCGTGACTGCGACGGGGAAAAACGCGACCGCGGATTCTTTGCTCCACATCGCTAACAAGTAAGCGACGGCGCCGGCTGCCATCGCCCGCCGTTGCCGATGGAGGAGGAGGAAGAGCAGGCCGAAGAGCACGGCGAGCACCTCGGCACGGCCGACGACCCCGGCGACCGCCTCGGTGTGGATCGGATGGGCGGCAAACAGGAGGGTGGTCGCCAGGTTTGACCAGACTGGAAGCTGGAGCTGCGTCAGATAGCGGTAGAGCAGGCAGCCGACGACGGTATGGAGCAGGACGTTGGCGAGATGAAAGCCCAACGGCTGTTCCCCCGGCTCGCCCAGCAGTTCGTTCGTCCGGTAGTTGAGGGCGAGGCTCCACACCGTCAACGGCCGGTAGATCGCCCCGCTCCGGACCTCGCCCCAGTAACTGCCGCCGAAGATCGCCTGGATATTCCATGGATCACGGATCGCCGTGCTCTTCGGGATGAGTTCCAGGTCGTCATAGACGAGGGGGTTGGGGACGGTATTCGCATACAGCAGGCATGAGATGAGAGCGATGACGAGGAAGGGAACAGCCTGACGGAGACGGACCCCGGAGGACGCCCCTACCCGCGGGCGTTTCTGATTGCGGATTGCAGACCACACCTCCGGTCGATCCACTGGATCGTCTCCCCTCCCTGGATTGCGGATTTTCATACCATGCGATTCCACATCTACCTGTACTGATTCCTGCTTTTACTCGTCACTCGCCACTTGTCACTCGTCACTCGTCACTGCTTCTTCTGCGCTTCCCCGGTCATCGGCACGAAGCGCACCGGAATGATGCTCTTCTTCTGCGTCCCTTGAGCGGTCTTGGTGATCACCTGCAAATCCTGCACACCGCTCCCGACAGGAATGACCAGCTTGCCGCCTACCTTCAACTGTGCGATCAACGGCGCCGGGACACGCTCAGGAGCGGCGGTGACGATGATGGCATCAAACGGAGCTTTCTCCGGCCACCCTTTGTAGCCGTCCCCGATGCGGACGGACACGTTCCGGTAGCCGAGTTGCGCCAGCCGGCGCCGGGCCTGCTCACCCAGACCCGGCAGAATCTCGATCGTGTACACTTCCCCGGCCAGGCACGACAGCACCGCCGCCTGATACCCTGATCCCGTGCCGATCTCCAGGACTTTATCTTTTCGATCGACGTCGAGCAATGAGGTCATCAGGGCGACGATGTAGGGCTGGGAGATCGTCTGTCCTTCCCCGATCGGCAGGGGGGAATCCGCGTAGGCCTGGTCGCGGTACGCCTCCGGGACGAAGAGGTGGCGGGGGACCTGCATCATGGCCGCCAGGACGGCCGGTTGGGTGACCCCGCGTTGTTGAATCTGGTCTTCGACCATCCGCCGGCGCAGGCCGAGAAACACGTCCTGCTGAGGGGCAGCAGGCAGAGCGGTGGTCAGGAGCGCGAGGACAAGCAGGGTTGAGCGCGCCAGCATACGAACTCCCTCACGTGTCAACGGTTTTTCTCGATGTACCCTAAGATGTCCCGGCTCACCGGGTCGTCCGGCGACTTCGCGTGCAGCCGCCGCGCCAGCCGGCGCAATGCGTCGGGCTTCAGCAGGACGCCCTGCTTGACCACTTGCGCCACGTTCGCGATCGCCGTGATGTCTGCCGTCGGGTCGCCGTGGACAGCGAGCAAGTCGGCCTGTTTCCCCGGCTCGACCGTCCCCACGACCCCATCGACCCGCAGCACCCGCGCCGCCTGACTCGTCGCAGCACGCAGCGCGTCCAGGGGCTTCAGTCCGGCATCGACCATCAGCGCCAGTTCGTCATGCAGACTGAACCCGGGAATCAAGTAGGGAAATGGGGTGTCTGATCCGGTGATGATGGACAGGTCGCGTTCCTGCATCCGGGCCAGACATCGCTTCATCTCGACGACACTCCGCTGCAGGTTCAACCGATTGATGGGGTCGGCGTGCCGCCACGGGTAATGCCGCCACGCTTCCCGGAAGTCGGGATGCACCCAGACCAGCCGCCGGTCGTGCGGGAACGCCGGCTCGCACACCCGTCCGATCCGATCCCAGACGACGAGGGTCGGACACATCACCATGCCGTGCGTGAGCAGGACGTCGCAGAGCGCATCGAGTTCCTCGACCGCACTCGTCTTCCAGGCAGCCGCGCACCCGGTGAGATGCTCGACCTCATCGACGCCCATCGTGGCGGCGTCCGGGGCGGTGATCCCTCCCAGATGAGCCAGGAGGTGCAGACCGTGGCGGTGGGAGACTGACGCAGCGCCGGCCATCTGCTCAGCGGTGATGTTGACGTACAGCTTGATGGCATCGACCCGGTGCTCGACCAGGGACTCGACCGAGGCTTCCATCGCCACGCGGTCCGCATGTGCCCGTCCCATCAGCGGCCAGTGGGCGGTCGGCCCATCTAAGAGCGGGCCGCAGCAGAGGATACGCGGGCTCTGCCGGGGATGCGTCTGCGCGAACCGCCGCCGCTCTAAGATGAAGGCGAGGTCGTTGCCAACGTCCCGGATGGTCGTCACCCCAGCCGCCAGAAACGCGGGCCGCATCCAGTCGCAGAAATGGACGTGCGCGTCGATCAGGCCCGGCAGGAGTGTGCAGCCGGGCAGCGAGACCCGGTCGACATCCGGCGGGACGCGCGCGCTGTCGATGACGGACGTGATAAGATCCCCCTCGACGATCACCGCCTTGTCCGGCTGAGGCCGCTCGGACAGGCCGTCCCACACCTGATCCGGAATCAGTGCGTACCGAGACATCCTGTTTCCACTTTTTAAGGACGAAGGATGAAGGACAAAGGACGAAAAAGAAAATTTTTAGGGACTGTCCATTTCGTCCTTCGACCTTTGTCCTTCGTCCTTGCTTCTTATTCCACCACGATCGCGGTGTGGACCTCCACGACGGGCAACGACACCGTCACGACGCCGTTCGCGTATGCCCAGGCCGGCTCCCACCCTTCCGGGACGAGTCGCACCGCCTGAGGAGCTTGATCACGACGGATGCGTACGACGACATCCTGCACGGGTGGGAGTTCCTCCACGATCACCTGGTGCTGGTGGAGCATCTCGCCGGCGCCCCGGTTGATCAGGTTGACGACCAGTCTGCCGTCTTTCTGACGCAGCACCAGCTCCAGTCGGGGCGGGGCTTCCAGGTCGACAAGCCGCTCCGCTCCCAGGTTGTCCAGCAGGTCGCCGATGAACCAGCGAAGGCGCGGGTAGTGGCCGAGGAAGTAGTCGCGGAACACCGGGCCATGCAGAGCCACGACGGAACCCTTTCCACTATGCCGTACCGTGACCGCGGGCCGGTCGGTCATATCTCTTGCCGGGTCCTGCTGGGTCAGATGACAGGCGTACATTTTCGCCCCTGTCAGTCGAACCGGCTGCCAGGGACCGGAGACCGGCACCGCTTCTCCACGCGCGGTCAGATACGTGTGCGGCATCGGCTCGCCATCGGCTTCTACCCCGATCCATGCGCCGTACTCCCGCGCGAGATGATTTCCGCTCAGGACGAGCTTTCCCCCGTCCTGAACATACTCTTTCAACGCTGCCGCCATCGTCTCCGTCAGCCGGGTCTGCTCCGGGACGACAGTCAGAGGATAACGAGAGATCTGCTGCACAGCCAGGTCTTCCGTCAGGATGTCCGTCGACCAGTGGTTTTCGAGCAGAACGTGAAGCGCGCCTTCTAACGGCTGCACGGCCGTCCCGTAGTTGAACAGCGGCGCGTTGTGGGCGTAGTAATGGCTGGCCAGGTTCAGGATGGCAGCCTGCGGGACCGTCTGCGTCTGGAAGCACGCCTCTTTGCGCGCGTGACAGAACTCGGACACGGCGGCGAGGATGTCCTGATGCCAGCCGGTCAACCAGCCGGTGCGCTGGGGCGTGTTGTACACCATGACCGCGCCGCCCAGGGCTAATACCTCGCTGACCTCCTGGCACAGATGGATGACCGGCTTCATCGTCCACGGCGGGCTCTCGCCCATGCCGCGCGTCTTCGTGAACCCCCAGGCCATCAGGTTCCAGGGCAGTCCACGGGCGTCCATCACCCGTCCCTCGATGGCGGCACGGTCCGCCCCGAACGCCCAGTCGAAGTCGCCGCTGATGTAATCGACCGGCGCGGTGATCGCGTCCGGCTGGCGGGCGGTGTACAACCAGTTGCTGCAGACTAAGCAGTCTGGCTTACGGGCATGGATGGCGTTCGTGTAGTGGGTGACGTACTCGTAGAACACGTCGCGATGGAACGCCAGCCACGTGTCCCAGTGGGGCTGGTCAGCGGCCGTGGGGATAGCCGTGGTGCCCGTCCGTCGCGTAAATTCTGTCGTGCAGCGTTCACACCAGCACGGGGTCGACGCCCAGTTCTCTCCGTCCACCCAGAAGCCATCGACGTCGTACGTGTCGATCAGTTCCCGCATCTGCGGGATCATCAACTCGTCCACGTACGGACTGAGCCGGCAGGTGGAGTTCGGGCTTCGCGACCCGTCCGCGTTGACGACCGCCCAGTCGGGATGGAGGTCGACCGCCCGGCTGTCCCAGACGCCGGAGTAATGCATCCCCAAACGGATTCCCAGCTCGCGCGTGACATCCCGGTGGATGCGGAGCGCGTCGTTTACCACGCCCGGTGAAGTCGAGCCGACCCGGGTCGGCCAGCTCGTGTAGCCGGGATGACCTTTGCAGTCGCACTGAATCCAGTCGAGACGCACCTTCTGCAGCGCCTCACGCAGATGGTCGTACGTTAACTCACGCCCCAATTCCGTATCCTGTGCATTGGCGTGCAGGTCGTAATGGATGCCGAAGAACGCGTCCGTCATCTATTTCTTCACCGGTTGAGCCATCAACGTCCTCCTCGCTGTTCCCACGACGTATGCCACACTAACGGGTTCTGTTGCTCGTTTTTGAGCACATCCCCGACCTTCAGCGAGGCGAAATAATCATCCGGCAGGACATTCTTCTTGCCGTTGAACGTCGCCCCGTCCGGCATGAACGCGCAGGTCATCGCGCGGCGGGACTTCGTGGTCATGTTCGCCCCGGCGGCGTGGGCGGTCAGACCGTTGTGCCAGACGATCGAGCCAGCGGGGCAGGGACACGGAACTGGCTCGAGCGTCCGCCAGTCTGGGTAGACCTTAAACAGATCGCCCAGGTTCGGGCCGATGCCCACGTTCTCATAACGCGCCGTCTTGTGTGTGCCGGGCAGGTACCAGAGGCAGCCGTTGGCTAAGGTGGCGTCATCCAGGGCTACCCAGACGGAGATGGCGTTGGGGGAGTCGAACGACCAGTACGGGTCGTCGAGGTGCCAGGCGGTCGGGTTGCCGTGGGGCGGTTTGATGAGCGCCTGGTCGTGCCAGACCCGGATGCCATCGATACCCGTCAGCGTCGCCCCCATCCGGCCGAGCCGGGGATCGAAGATCAATTTATGCATCCCCTCGTGCGTGTCGGCCAGACGGAGGCACTGCGTGAAGACCTGGGCGTAGAAGTTGTCGGGGTCCATCTGATTGGTCAGGAAATGAATCGACCCACCCAGCCGCTGGGCGACCGCCTCATCCGTGCACCGGCGCCACTCTTCCAATTCATCCGTATCGAGGCACTGCTCGATGACAAGAAATCCGTTGGTACGATAACGTTCGATCTGCTCATCCGTGAGTCTATCGCGCACCGTGTGTCCCTCCTGCATTCAAGGAAGATGGATTCCCGCCGGAGTTTACCCTCGCGGAAGCGGGGGCGGGAATGACGATAAAGAGCATCACGCGTCGTCATCGATAGAAGCCTCATCCAGCGTCTCTGGACTGAGAGCAGCGGTCTCCTGTTGTGGTGCGGTAAAGAAGGGGAGAATCTCATACTGAAAGCATCGCTCCTCGCCTTCTTCTAAGGGGGTAGGTTGAAAGACCCAGAGACAATCAAGATTCTTTCCCGCGACCCGCATGCGTCGGTTCTCCAGCCATTCAAAATTGGTGAGATCGAGCCGGATGTCATCCGCGCTCAACTGATTCAGGACAAAGCCATAATCGCCGTAGGTGACCCGTAGGGTGTCAAGCCGTGTCAGACTCTTGATAATCGTGCGATCTCTGTGACACGCGCCCTCGACGCAGAGATAGAATGGAGGGAGCAGTTCTATTCGTTTCCTGCCAGACACCCCTCGTATTCGCGGGATTTCGTTCCAGGGGTTGATCGTGATCAGCGGGACACGCGACGTTGCTTTGTCGATGATGACCGGACGGAGTGCGCGCACGGTATCCGTGATCACGACCCGGTCGGGCTGCAGGTGAAACAGCCGTTCGACCCGCACCCGCTGATTCCCGAACGCGACCTGCACATGAAGCGTTTCATACGCCATCGGATCGTACAGGAGGTCGCCGAAGATTTCCCCTTCCCTCAATCTCCGACCATCCGGCAGCACGACCCCCATCTGCGGGTTCGTCTCGTTTGCGCGATGGAGACACACCTGACTGGACGAGAGCGTGTCCCCTTCGACCACAACATCGACGGACGGTCGGCCGTGATCCGAGAGCGGAGTCAGGAAAGGGCCAAACGGGAGTTTGAGATGGTATTCCCCTCCAGAGCATGGGGTCCCGTGGTCCTCTTCGTGATCATAGCCCGGCCCGGCTCCGACGATGGTGAGTATGTAGGCAGGGTTCTGCATGACGAAGAACCGATCTTTCCAGGCCAGGCTCGATAACGTTCCGTCAAACCGGCGCGATTCCATCTCAAAAAACCGCGACTCGGTCAACAACAGGAGAGCAATTTCGTAGCAGCGATAGCCGATCTCGGTGAGCCTGCCGTCTGTCTGACTGTACCCGAGCAGTCCGCTCTCAACGGGGAATTGCCGGTCCGAGTCCAGACGTTCATCGAATGCCTGGACCGCCGCTTCGACGATATACTTGATTTCCTCAGGTTGCAGCAGGCTGAGGTCGGACAGGGCGATCAACGGCCAGACCCATGTCGAATGCCAATCGGTACACCAGGCTCGCTCCCAGCCCGCCAGGTTCAGGACTGCATTGCTCGTCCCGTCGTACAGCATGCTCCGCGTCTGGCAGGCACGTGCCCACCGGCGGAAGAACTCCTCCGCGGAGGGTAATCGAAGGCCTCCCATCCGCTGGATACGGATGACGTCCGCGTACAGGGCCATCATGGCGTGGTCGTACAGGGACATCTCGTAGTTCGACAGTGGGCTGTCGGAATAGTGGAACGAGAAGTCCTCCACGAACCCATTGGCACCCCGGTACGGCAGTCCGCATCCGTGATCCTCCCGCTCGATGACCGCGGTCCACATCCTGACGAGATCGTCCAGGAACTGCCGGTCGCGGGTCGCCAGGTACGAATACGCTGATGCCCGCATCACCCAGCACTCTTGGTTATCGGGTCCCCAGAACTCGAAGGAACGGAAATCCGGTTTGAGGCCTTTCTCGATGATCGCCGTGTGCAACGCTCCAAACCCGGTGACCATCAGATAGCCGTCCGCATCGGGCTCAGGGTCGAGCACATACCGCTCGATCCCTCCTACCTGATCCAGCAGGTCTTTGAGTGGGCCGCTCG
>JACQVL010000107.1 GCA_016209865.1 Candidatus Latescibacterota bacterium
ACTCCTTTACGAGCGATGAATCGTTCTGGATCGTGTTTGATTTTACATGCCAGTATCTCTTGCAAATGGACGATCAGGAGTGATAGAGTCCAGAATACTCGGACTGAAGGATTAAATTTAATTCGTAACCGTAAAGGACCTACGCCTCATATTGCGGTAGTCACAGCCGAGCCGTTGCCAACCCGTCTTGCGTCTTTAGCATTGGGAACCGGTGATTTAGACTGCGTGTACCACTTTGCGCTTCCTGAACTACTGGAATCAGTCGAAAAAATTGGAAGTGAAGATCAATTAGAGGTCTTGCGAGGAATGATCAATGGTCGACGTCTACGTGACATTAGCGACCTTCCTCTTGATTTGGCGATATAAGCTTCTCAAAGCATGGATTCCCGCTTTCGCGGGAATGACAAAATAATAGGAGCTATTTAAGCTGGAGATCCCCATGGCTCGTCAGATGATCACTCCCCGCCTGCCGAGACGGTGCTTTGCTCTGCTGTCCGTCCTCGTTCCGATCCTCTTCTGGACGAGGACGCTGCGTGCGGAAGAGGAGCCGCCACAGGTGCAGCGTCTTGCCCGTGGCAAGCAGTCCTATGACATGCTCTGCGCTGGCTGTCACGGCACGGACGGGGAATCGACGTCACGGGGCGAGAACACGAAGACCCTCCCCGGCATCGGCATCCGGCGGACTGATTATGAGATCGGCCACCGACTACGCGGGCTGATGGCGGCGCTGTTCACGGAAGAGGAACGGGCAGACCTGGTCGCCTATGTGAAATCTTTCAAAGGACCAAAAGGGTACGCGCGACCGGAGCTGGTGATCAACGCGACCGCACTGACCCCGTTCATCACCGATCCCGGCGTCCGGATCGTCGATCTTCGGCCTGCGGATGCCTACGCGCAGTCCCATCTCCCGAACGCCGTCCATCTCGACGAGGACGCGCTGCGGACGTTGCCGGATGCAGCCCGGTTCGCCGCGCTGATGGAGGGGATCGGCGTCGGGAATAACACGTGCGTCGTCGCGTACGACGACAACGGCGGGCGAGGAGCGGCACGGCTGTGGGCGGCGCTGACCTATTACGGACATCCGCGCGTCAGCATCCTGGACGGTGGGTGGCGGAAATGGCTCGGCGACGGGCGGGACACGACGGTCTGGCGGCCATCCCAGCGGGTCGTCACGTTCACCCCCTGGCCCCAGCCAGACGTGCACGTCACGGCGGCTGAGCTGCGTGCCTGCTTGAAGGCACAGGACGTCGTGCTCCTTGATGCCAGCCCATCCTTCATGAGACAGAATGGGTGGAAACACCGTGTCATCCATCTCGAATCGACGAACACCCTGCAACCGGACGGGACGTTCCGGCCTGCGGCGGAACTCTTATCGCTGTACGCTGCAGTGGGCATCACGCCCGACCGGCGTGTCGTGACGATGGGCACGGACTGGGCACAGGCGGCGATGGCGATGTTCACGCTGCGTCTGCTCGGCTATCCGGACGTGCGGATGTACGATGGGACAGGAACAGAACGCGCGGGCGAGATTGTCAGCCACACAGGGCAGTGAAATTGTTCGGAATACCAGACAGCATTGACGGAAGCTCAAGGAGGGAACTCACGTGCTGACAAACTACATCCGGGCTGCTATGCGTCGAGCACATTATGAAATTTTGTCCGACGATGGGACTTTCTATGGTGAGATCCCAGGGTTCAACGGCGTCTACGCGAATGCTGCGACACTTGAAGCCTGTCGAGAAGAATTGGAAGAGGTTCTGGAAGAATGGATCTTGTTCCGTGTTTCCAGAAGTCTTCTATTACCGGTTGTTGATGGAATCTCATTAACTATCGAGGAAGTTGTATAATGCCTCGGTTGGGCCCTATCAAGCGTTATGATCTGATTCGTTATTTGAGACAATCAGGTTTTGAAGGGCCGTATTCAGGTGGAAAACATCAGCTCATGATTAAGGATGATATCACGGTACGACTTCCCAACCCTCATCAAGGGGATATTGGCAGAGAGCTTCTATCCAGAATATTGCGGCAGGCCAGTATTGGCAGAGATGAGTGGGAAAGACTCTAAGGCGAAACAGGCTATAAAGAGACCGGAGCCCTCATTGTCCACCCCTTCCTTCGCAGGCAAAGTCAACGCGCCGGAGTTCCCGTCCGGCGCGGACTGGCTCAACACCGACCGCCCGCTCTCGCTCAGAGACCTCCGCGGGAAGGTCGTCCTCCTCGACTTTTGGACGTATTGCTGCATCAACTGTATGCACGTCCTCCCCGACCTCAAGAAGCTGGAGCGGAAGTACCCGGAGGAACTGGTTGTCATTGGCGTCCATTCCGCCAAATTCTTCACCGAGCGGGAGACGGAGAACATCCGCCAGGCGATCCTCCGGTACGAGATCGAGCATCCGGTCATCAACGACCACGAGTTCCGGCTGTGGCGACAGTATGGCGTACGGGCCTGGCCGACGCTTGTGTTGATCGATCCGGCCGGGAAAGTCATCGGACAGGCGTCGGGGGAAGGCATCTTCGAGCCGTTCGATCAGGTGATCAGCGCGGTCATTCAGGAATTCGACGCCCGAGGTCTGATCGACCGGACGCCGCTCGGACTGAAGCTGGAGAAGGCGCACGAGCGGGACTCGATCCTCTCCTTTCCCGGCAAGGTGCTGGCGGATGAAGCGTCCGGCCGGCTGTTCGTCGCCGACTCGAACCACAACCGCATCGTCGTGGCCGGTCTCGACGACGGCACCGTCCTCGACATCATCGGAAGCGGGGCGACCGGCCTGGATGATGGCTCGTTCGAGCGAGCGGCGTTCACCCATCCGCAGGGGCTGGCGCTCGACGGGAACAGGCTGTACATCGCGGACACGGAGAACCACGCCATCCGGCGGGCAGACCTGACGGCGCGCACGGTCGAACGAATCGCGGGCACGGGGGAGCAGGCGCGGCAGTCCAACGTCGCGGGCCATGGAACCTCGGTCGCCCTGAACTCCCCGTGGGACCTGGTCGTCCATAAGAAGACGCTGTACATCGCCATGGCGGGGCCGCACCAGGTCTGGGCGCTCGACCTGGAGACGCACGAGGCGGCGCCCTACGCCGGGACGGGCGCGGAAGCCCTGCGGGACGGCCCGCTCCGCCAGGCGTCGCTCGCCCAGCCGAGCGGCCTGACGACGGACGGGAAAAAATTGTACTTCGCGGACAGCGAGGTGAGCGCCATCCGGGCCGCCGATCTCAACCCGAACGGCCGGGTAGAGACGATCGTTGGAGCCGACTTGTTCGAGTTCGGGGACATCGACGGGGTCGGGGAGATCGTCCGGCTTCAGCATCCGTTGGGCGTCGTCTCTCACGACGGCCTGCTGTACGTCGCGGACACGTATAACAATAAGATTAAAAAGATTGGTCCAAAGACGCGCGCCTCGACGACGTTCATCGGGTCGAGTCAAGCCGGGTACCGGGACGGCGACGACCCGTTGTTCGACGAGCCGGGGGGCGTGAGCATCGCACGTGGGAAGCTGTACATCGCGGACACGAACAACCACGTCATTCGCGTGGCCGACCTGGCCACCGGCCATACCACGACGTTCACGTTCACACGTTAATGCGTTCATACGTTGAAACCATGTAGGGGTGAAGCATTCACGACAGTCGAGCGAGAGCCTTCAGCTCTGATGGTGAATGCTTCGCCCCTACAGTCACACCCAATTCGCGGACGTTCACATGTGATGTGATAGAAGGGGGGTCTCTCATGCAGATGTACATCGCAGGACGCTGGGTCGATAAATCGCAGAAGATAGACGTGGTCAATCCCTACGACGGGAGCGTGATCGACACCGTCCCGAAGGGGGATAAGCAAGACGTGGACGCCGCGATCGCCAGCGCCGTCCGGGGCGCGACGGTCATGGCGAAGATGCCGGGGTACGACCGCTTCCTCATCCTGAGGAAGGCGGCGGACCTGATGAACGAGCGGTTAGAGGAGTTCGGCCGGACGATCACCCTCGAAGAGGGGAAGGTCATCGCCGAAGGTCGGTTTGAAGCCTCCCGCGGCGTCCAGACGCTGTTGACCTCCGCCGAGGAGGCGAAGCGCATCCACGGAGAGACGATCCCGTTCGACGGCGCGCCGGGCGGCGCGGGCCGGTTCGGGTTCACGATGCGCGTCCCGTGCGGGGTCGTCGCGGCCATCAGCCCGTTCAATTTTCCACTCAACCTCGTCTGCCATAAAGTCGGCCCGGCCATCGCCGCCGGGAACGCGGTCATCATCAAGCCAGCGACGGACACCCCGCTCTCCGCCCTCAAGTTGACCGCCCTCCTGTTAGAGGCGGGACTGCCCCCGGAGGCGATCCAGTGCGTGACCGGCGCCGGCAGTGAAATCGGAGATGCCCTGTGCTCCGATTCGCGTGTCCGGAAGATCACGTTTACTGGCAGCCGGGACGTGGGGGAGCACATCTGTCATGTGGCGGGCCTGAAAAAAGTGACGATGGAGCTCGGCTCGAACGCGCCCGTCATCGTCATGCCGGATGCCGATCTGAACAAGGCGGCGGACGCGGTGGCCGCTACTGGGTACTCGAACGCGGGACAGACGTGCATCTCCGCACAACGCATCCTGACGAACAACAAAATTTATGGGGATTTTCTCGACGCGCTGCGACCAAAAGTTGAAGTCATGACGACCGGCAACCCGCTCGACGAGAAAGTCAAGATGGGGCCGATGATCCGGGAGAAGGACGCGGTCCGGGTGGGTGAGTGGGTGGAGGAGGCGGTCAGGAGCGGCGCACGGCTCGTCACGGGCGGGGAGCGGCACGGGACGTTCTACCAGCCGACGGTCGTGGCGGACGTGAAGCCGGAGATGCGGATCTCCTGCGACGAGCTGTTCGGCCCGGCGGTGGCGGTCACCCGCTTCGACGACATCGACCAGGCGATCGCCTTAGCGAACGACACGATCTACGGGCTGAGCGCCGCCATCTTCACTCAGAACCTCGACTGGGCGATGAAGTTCGCCCGCGAGGTGTATTCGGGCAACCTGATGATCAACTGGGGACCGCAGTGGCGCGCCGACTTGATGCCGTACGGCGGGGTGAAGGACAGCGGCATGGGCAAGGAAGGCCCGCGATACGCGGTGGAAGAGATGACGGAGCTGAAGTTAGTGTGCTTTAATTTGGGGAACTAAAATCAGTGACGAGTGACAAGAGGAAAACGAGAACAGGTGAAATATGAAGAGCAATGATGAGCTGAAAAATAATCGATTCATCTCAAGCATGTTATCATTCCCGCTTGCGCGGGAATCCATTCCTGTTTTTACTCGTCACTTGTCACTCGTCACTCGTCACTGCTCTTTGGAGCGCCTATGACCATTCGCGACATCAACGTCTTTCCCGTCTGGGAAGGCTGGCGGAATTACCTGATCGTGAAAGTTGACACGGATGAGGGACTGTACGGCATCGGTGAGGGCGGGCTGACCTGGCGTGAGCTGGCGGTGCTGGAGACGATCAACTCCCTCAAGCCGCTCCTCATCGGTCAGGATGCGACCCGGATCGAGCATCTCTGGCAGGTGATGTTCCGGAGCGGATTCTTCCCCGGCGAACGGACGCTCTCGTCTGCCATCAGCGCGATCGACATCGCCCTGTGGGACATCCAGGGCAAAGCCTTCGGCGTGCCCGTCTACCGGCTCTTGGGCGGACGGTGCCGGGATCGAGTGGTGTGTTATCCCCACTGCGACAGCAGCACGACGGACGGGCTGGTGGAGAACGCGAAGAAGGCGGTGACGGACGGCTGGAAGTTCATCCGGTTCCATCTCCCGTCCGATGGCGACGTGCTCGAGCCATCCCGCGCCGTCCGGCGGGCGATCCAGGCCTGCGCCGCCGTGCGGGAGGCGGTCGGGGACGACATCGAACTGCTGCTCGACGTCCACACCCGGCTCGACCCGGCGGACGCGATCACCCTCTGCCGGGCGGTCGAGCCGTACCGGCTGTACTTCGTCGAAGACCCGCTCCGGTCGGAGAACACGGCGTCGTACCACCAGCTCCGCCGGCACGTGGCCGTCCCGCTCGGCGTCGGGGAACACTACGCGAGCAAGTGGGAGTTCCGCGAACTGATCGAGCACGACCTGATCAATTATGCCCGCGTGGATGTGTGCCTTGTCGGCGGGCTGACCGAGGCGAAGAAGGTGGCGGGCTGGTGCGAGACGCACTACATCAACTTGGCGCCCCACAACCCGCTCGGTCCGGTCTCGGCCGCAGCGTGCCTCCACCTCGACCTGGCGGCGCCGAACTTCGGGGTGCAGGAGCTGCCCCGGAAGCCGGGCGCGATGTCGGATGTGTTCCCCGTGCAGGTCGAATGGAAGGACGGCTACCTGTTGCCCCCCGACCGGCCGGGTTTGGGGGTGGAGTTCGACGAAGACGCGGCGCGGAAGCACCCGTACCAGCCCGGCCAGACGCCGATGCTCCACCGGGAGGACGGGGCGTTTACGAATTGGTGATCGGAGCCTCCATGCTCCTCGGCGACATCCTCCGCCGCAACGCGGATCCACGACGCTTTGGGGACAAGACGGCGGTTATCTTCAGGGAGACCGCGCTGACGTACCGCGAACTGAACGGCCGGGTCAATCGATTGGCTCACGGGCTTCTCGGGCTCGGGGTGCGCAAGGGCGACCGTGTGGCGGTGCTCGGCCGGAACTCCGATGCGTACGTCGTCATCTACTTCGCCCTGGCGAAAATCGGGGCGATCATCGTGCCGGTCAATTACTGGTACAGAGCGGCGGAGATCACGTACACCCTCGACCAGTCGGAGAGCGCTGTCTTCATCGTGGAAGACCGGTTCGAAGAGACCGTCGCTCCGGTCATCCGGGATCGATCCGGCCTATCCGTCCTTTTTTACGGCGCGGGAGCCAGCGGATCGGCCACGCTGGAATCCCTGATCGAATCGTCCTCGCATGCGGAGCCGTCCGTCGCCGTGGCGGATGACGACCCGCACATCATCCTGTACACGAGCGGGACGACCGGGTTTCCCAAAGGGGCGATACTGTCCCACCGGAATCATGTCATCCACGCGATCGCATGGGTGATCGAGACGAGTGTCGTCGAAGCGGACGTCGGTCTCATCGTCTACCCCCTTTTCCACACGGGCGGGCCGGATTGCGTCCTTCTGCCCCATTTCCTCGTCGGCGCGACGGTGGTCATCCTCGACCGGGCCGACCCGCCGGACATCTTGGGGGCGATCCAGCGACACCGTGCGACGAACCTGTTCTGCGTGCCGACCGTCTGGCGCCGGTTGCTCGCCTTCCCGGAACTCGACCGGTACGATGTGCACACGCTCAGTCGATGTCTCGGCTCGTCTGATACGTTCCCGCCCGATCTGCTCAACGCCATCAAGCAACGCTTCAACGCGGACGTGTACGTGACGTACGGGCTGACGGAAGCGGGTTGCATCCTGACGTTCTCGAAGCTGACGCGGGATGGCCGGGGGAAGATCGATGCTGTCGGACGGCCGCATCCGTTCGTCGAGGTGCGCGTGGTCGGTCCCGACGGACAGGATGTCCCGGCGGGCGAGGTGGGGGAGGTGATCGCCCGTGGGGAGACGATCATGTCCGGCTACTGGCGGATGCCAGAGAAGACGGCGGAGGCGATGCGGGACGGCTGACTGCACAGCGGCGACCTCGGCCGGTTTGATGATGACGGCTATCTGGCTATCGTCGGCCGGTCGAAGGATATGATCATCAGCGGCGGGGAGAAGGTCTACCCGGTCGAAGTCGAGAAACTCCTCCGGCAGCACGCGAAAATCAAGGACGCCGCGGTGATCGGTGTCCCGGATGAAGAATGGGGGGAGTCGGTGCTCGCCGTCATCGTCCCGGAACGCGGCCAGGCGCTCGATGCGAGTGAGGTCATCGATTACGTCCGGGCGCGATTGGCGGGCTACAAGAAGCCCCGGTACGTCGAGTTCGTCGAGGCGCTTCCGGTCACGACAGCGACTGGCAAGGTGCAGAAAGCGGTGCTCCGGGAGCGGTACAAAGAAAAATACGGACGAAAAGGGGAAGAGGCGAAACGGTGAAAAGGGAACGGATTCCTTCTCTCATGTTGCGTCCCTGGTACCTGTTGTTCGGTTGTCATTCCCGCGAAAGCGGGAATCCATCTCTCCCGTCGACGTGAAAAGACGCCCACTGTTCCTTTTCCTTCTTGTTTTTCTTTCCTCTTTTCTATTTCCCCTTTTCCCCTTTTCCCCTTTTCCCCCGTGTCTTGCCGCCACGCCGAACATCATCGATTACCAGCGTCACCTCCCGCCGACGTTCAAGAAGCAAGCCCGGCTCGCCACCCGGCTTATCATCATTCATGATACCGAATCCGGCCTGCAGAGTGCGCTCAACACCCTGTCGAAGGGCGGGTACAGCAACTATCTCATCGATCGGAACGGGGACATCTACCGCACCCTCGATAAACGGTACCGCGCCGACCACGCGGGCCTCAGCATGTGGGACCGAGTCGAGGACATCAGTAGTCAATCGATCGGAATCGAACTCGTCGGCTATTACAACGACCCGTATACGAACGCGCAGTACGCCTCCCTCTCCTGGCTCCTGAAGGTGCTCCAGAAACAGTACGCCATCCCCGACTGGCGAGTCTTAGAGCACTACCGGGTGGCATACGGGCGGCCGAACGCGTACGTCAGGAAGCTCCATCGCGGGCGACGCAAGGACCCGGGCATTTTCAACTTCGACCGGTCGCGGGCGGGGCTGACGTCGACAGACCCGCGCAACGACGCGTTGTACGACCCGGACGTGGCGGCCGGCCGGCTCATCCCCGACCCGGACATCAACGTCGCCAGCCTCAAGCGCCGCAACCCACAGAAATTCCAGCAGGAGGTCGCGGCCCTCTCATCCAACACGATCACGGCGACGAACACCGCCTGGCGGATCGCCCGCGAGGAGTACGACAGCCCGACGACCCTCTACAAATTCCCTGATGGACGGACGCGAAGGGGGAATCAGATCAAGGACTGGGCGAACATCCCGGCCGGGACGCAGGTGATCGTTCGCGCGCAGGAGGATGCGACAGCGTTACAGCGCGTCGTCTTAGAGATCACGGATGGGGCGACCGCGCTTGATCGCGCCGGGCGGGCTTATCGGCGGCCCGATACATTCTACATCTTTCCCAAAGGGACGGTCAGGAACGGCACGCAGGTCAAGGATTGGGGCCAAATTCCCCCCGGAACGAAGGTACTCGTCGGCTACCAGCCCCCCGTGCCGCTGACGAAGTCTGCTCTCCGCAAGCAAACGACACGGGCGGCCACGCAGGACCGCCGGACCGTGTTTCTCGTCCCGACGAACCGGGTCGTGTCGGCCGATCAGGTGAAAAATATCGCGAAGCTCCCGGCCGGGACGCTGATGTTCGTGAAGAAATGACCGCTCACCGTCCGGTCCGTACCCGCACGTTCAGCGTCGCGCTCACGCTCGCTTTGGGCGGGATGGGCTGCGTGACCACCCATTTGACGTGCGTGTACATCCCGGCCGGCGCCGGCCGCTTCTCCGTCTTCCCGTCCGGCAGCCGGACTTCATACGTCACCGGGGGAAGCTGGTAGGAACGCCCGCCGTCGATGCTGTACGAGATCGTCATCTCCTTCCCGGTCGCGCTCTCAAGGACGTACTCGGTCCCGGCGGGGATGGGGTCGACGATCTCCACGTTATGGGCGGGTTCGGTGCCACGGTTGGTGGCGGTGAGGGTGTAGCGGATGAGATCGCCGGGCTTCGTGATCAGGTTGCCAGATTTATCCCGCTCCACTTTGCGGCCGGGCTCCGGCCCGGCTAAGGCATCGGTGATGACGATGTCGATCTTCGGGCCGGCCGCCGGCGCGGGCTGAGCGGCCTGCGCCCACGCGTCGCTGCGCGCCAACCCGATACCGAATCCGATGATGAGAATCAGGATAATGGAACTCCTGAACGATCGCATACTCTCCCTCCTTGCCAGACGTGATGAAGAAAATCTCATGACCTCTCAAACATACACTCACCAGTAGTAAAAATCAAGACGGCATTACTCAATCATTTGGTGTCATTCCCGCGCAAGCGGGAATCCAGTCCTCACCGCCAGAAGCTCTGGAGACCGTTGAGCCAGCCCGCCACCGTCGATTCCGTGAATTTGACCTGCACCTTCATGTAAGGCCCGTGCGCCCAGTACGACGTGCCCGCGAAATCCTGGTCGTGGTACCCCGCAAAGTTGTAGCCGACCGCCATCCGGGCGTTGCGCTGGAGGATGACCCCGACCTCTGACGCGGCCCCGTGCCGGTAATCGCGGGCGGTATGCTGGAACAGGAGGCGGTATTCCCCCAAGACATCCAGCCGGCCCCGCCATTCATACCGGACGTTCGTCATCCACAGGTCGGTGAGCGTCCGGGACATCACGCCGTCGCTCGACAGCGAGGACACCTTGAACCCATACCGTACAAACCACTCAACCTGCGACTTCGGTTCCAGGATCGTCTCCACCGACCCGATATGCGTCGAGCGTGTGGTTGCGGGGGTGATCAGGCTATTGTCTTCATATTTATACTCGTATTTCCCCAGCACACTCAGGTAATCGTGCGCGGTGGCCCGGTAGGCGAGGCCCGACAGGAAATGATGCGCCTGCTGGGTGGTCGCGCTCCCGGTCCCGAACCCGACCCGCTGTTCATCTAAGTAGGTGTGCTTGGCCAGGAACGTGAAGTCTTTCGCTAACGTCAAGTCGAACGCCCCCGAGGCCACGATCTTGTCGAGGGCGACGCCGTTCCGCTGCTCATACCGGACGCTCCCCTTGACGGGCAGTTTGGGCAGGTACTCGCCGGCCAGGCTGAACGCGTAGAAATCCCCCTGCCGGTCGCCGCGAAGCGTCCGCACCCGTTCCATCGCGCTGTGGAGGGTGAGGTCGGGGCGCAGTTTGTACCGGTGCCGGAGTCCGACGATCGCCTGGTTCCGCTGCCCGTTGATCCCGCCGTCGAGTTCGTAGTTGGCATACGCCTTCAGGTCGTCGGACAGCCGGGATTGAATCCCCACGGCGGTGAAACTGGAGTCGAAGAAGCTCCGGGCGCCGCCGTCCCGGAACGCGTGTTCGCCGACGATGTCGACGCGATCACTCAAGCCGAGGCGCATCCGCAGACGGTTGAGGGTCGGCCGGTAGGCCACATCCTTGTCCCCGTAGCTCTGGTCGCGCCGGGCGCCCACCGTCAGCCAGGGGGTCGCCGCCCAGTCAGAGCCAGCGGCGAAGATGGTGCTCCTGGCGTCACGGCCCTGGCGGTCGGACCGCGTGTCTTCGACGGACAGTTGATTGGTCAGCGTCTTCACCCGATACGTCGTCCCGACGATGGCGCTCACCCGCTTCTCCCGGTTGACGTCGTCGTCCGTCCGGAACAGCTCGGTATTGAGGGACAGACCCTTGCCGGGCGACCAAGTCGTCCGTCCCCGGACCTTGCGGACGCCGGGCTGGGCGGTCGGACTGCTGGGGTTGTCGAACTGGCGGTCGGCGTCCCGGTAGTACAAGTCGTACCCCAGCTTCGCGCCCAATCGTCCCTGTGTTCCGACTTTCCAGGCCCATCCGTCGAGCCCCTGAGACGAACGGGCCAGTTCCGACGTCAGCGTCATCCCCTTGACCGGCTGCCAGCGCGTGTCCACCCCGGTCAGCCAGTAACTCTGCGTCATGCGTTCCTCCCCGACCACCGTCGTCCCGACCTCCCAGGTCTCGACCGGATGGAGAGCGAGACGCCCGCCGCCCACCCATTTTTTCTGGATCGCCCGGGCGGTCTCGTACGTCGCCAGGATGATGATCGGGTGCTCTTCCGGGGTATGACTGGGAACCGGCCGCTTGAAGAGCAGCGTTCCCGCGTCGTAGTCGATCTCGTAATCCGTGAACCGGTACTGCGGCTCTTCCTTCAACACCAGCTCCGAATGGAGCCGGTCGCGCGTCTGGATGACCACCCGCTCGCTCCCCTCCACGATCGGGACGCCCCGCCGCGCGGCGGACAGGTAGTACAGCCCGGAGATGCCCTCGCCGGACACCTGATCGACCTGGATCGCCTGGTCCGTCGACGCGCCGAAGAGGATGATCGTGGATTTCTTCTGCTGGACGACGGAGGACACCCCGGTAAACGTCCGGTTGTACGCGATCAGCTCCGAGCGGGTCAGGTCGGTGGCGAAGTTGCCGAACTGGAGCGACGACCGGTCGCGCGTCAGTCGAACGAACAGCCGGCTGGCGGACGGGGCTTCGTAGAAGATCGAGCTCGCGTCCCCATAGATCGGGAAGAACCTCTCCGGCGTCAGGTAGCGGAACACCCGGTTGTTGAACCGCCGGTCCGAGTCGTAGGACGCCGTCAGGAGGAGACCCTTGCTCAACGTCCCCCGTGCGAAGAATGCGGCCTTCCCGTCCGCATAGCTCCCGCCGTCGAATGATTTGCCGGGCTCCACCCCGGCTGGCGGTGCCTGGTGCCGGCGCCAGCCGACCTGCCCGACGGCGGTGCCCGTGACCATCCACTGTTCATGGGGCAGGGTATAATCCAGCTCGGCCTCGGCGGTCACCCCGTCGGCGGTCACGCTGATCCGGTCTGTCCCGACGGTCGTCGACGAGAGGACGTGGACGACCACCGCCCCGGCCTGGACCTGCACCTGGACGCCCGGCTGGTCGGGATAGATGTCGGTCGTCAGGATCGTCCCTCGGTCGATCTGCACGGTGACCATCTGTCCGTCGGCTAACGGCATGCCCCACTGATCGACCACCCGGGCTTTGACTTCTGCCTGGGACAGGCTGTCGGCGGGGATGGAGGACGGGACCACCTCCAGCAGCACTTTCGCGGCGGGGCCGACGACGTGGATGCGCACGCTGTCGGCGAACGTGAACCCGCCGGGGAGTTGCTGCGCCACACGCAGGACGACCGGCCCGGCGGGCGCGCGGACGTTGAGGAAGTCGGCCTTCATATCAGGCCGCACGTCGAGCGTCTGGGCGTCCGTGCCGTTGACGGTCAGAGTGATGGGGAACCCGGAACGCCCCCGGACGATGACCGCGATCCGGTCCCGGTGGCTGACCGACTTGTCAGCCGGGGACTCGATCTTGACGAGT
This sequence comes from Candidatus Latescibacterota bacterium, assembly GCA_016209865.1. Lineage (GTDB taxonomy): Bacteria > JAAXHH01 > JAAXHH01 > JAAXHH01 > JACQVL01 > JACQVL01. The sequence continues at coordinate 13,050 of JACQVL010000107.1, forward strand.
TGGGCCAGAGCCGGAGCGGCGCTCACAAGGAGCACCAGCGGCGCCAGCCAGCGGCCAATCATCCTGAGGGGACGGGCGAGGATCATCGCTCACCCCCCATCATCCCCGATTGCTTCTGTTGCGTCGGCACGACGACGGATGGTTTTCCTGTCACCGCAGGGTTCGTGATCCACTGGCCATCGGGCAGGCTGTAACTCACGACCGACCGGATCGGCAGAGCGGTGTTCCCGCTGGTCGTGCCGGTCACGTCGACCTGGTACGACACGGTGAAGGTGTCACCGGGCTTGACATCCTGGAGCGACCAGACCAGTACCCCGTTCCCCACGAACGGCGGCACGGACGCGCTCCCGGCCCGGTACACCATCCCGACGCCCAAGGAATCCGCCACCTGCACCCATGCTACCGGCCCGGGGCCTTTGCAGGTCACGGTCGTCGTCCGGGTTAAGCCCACTTCAAACGGAATCCGCTCGACATCCGTCTCGATGATCTCGATCTCCACCCGGCGGTTCCGCCGCCGCCCGTCCGGAGTGCTGTTCGTCGCCACCGGTCGGCGCGGGCCATGTCCTTGCGTGATGATCCGCTTCGGGTCGACCCCAGCCGCCACCAGCCAGGTCTTGACCGCTTCCGCCCGCGCTAACGACAGTTCGTCGTTACTCGGGAACTGCGGGGTGTGGATAGGGTTCGAGTCGGTATGCCCGCTGACGACGATCGGCTTGTCCGGGATCGTCCCCAGCTTCGCCCGGAGCGCCCGGAGGGTGACGATCGCGTTCTCCCTCAGGTCGGCAAGCCCGGACTCGAACGAGTCCGCCCCCAGACTGCTCAGCCGCTCGTGCTTGACTTCCACGAACAGCGTCTCCGGAGAGGTCGAGGCGGAGACCGCCCAGGCGGGACGGGGGAGGATGGTCACGGTGACGCTGTCGCGGGAGCTCGGGATTAGGGGTTCGGGGTTCGGGGTTCGGGGTTCAATCCGCCCCCGAATCCCCAATCCCGAATCCCGAACCCCGGACGTATCCGGGGCGGGCGGCGCGGGCTTGCGGCGGAACGGGAAATTCGCTTTGGCCAGCCCGGTCTGGGAGACATCCGCAAACCGGATCCACGGGTCCTGCGCGGAGCGGGTGCCTAAGACCATCGGCTCAAGGTCGGACGGAATATTCCGGTCGAGCAGCCGCAGCACATGGCTGCCCGCCCGGACTTCCGGGATGGAGAACCGGCCCTGCCGGTCGGCGATGATGCGGGTGCCGTCCTCCATGACCATCACGACGCCCGGCACCGGAGGCTCACCCTTCTCTTGAACCCCGTTCTCGTTCAGGTCGACCCAGGCTTTGCCCACGATCACTTCGCCGCGGGAGAACAGGTCGGGGCGGACTCGCACCTTCGTCCGTGCCGGACCCGCCGGGGCGGGGTAGCCGCGCGGGGTCGTGGCTGAAGCCATCGCCACGTTCATCCCGTCCCCGGACTCGGCGTCCGCGCCTAAGACCAGCCGGTAGCTCAGCCGCCGGGTCTTGCCCGCATCCAGCCGGGCAACCCGCCAGACGACGTCCCGGCCACGGAGGCTGTCCGGGGCCAGCAACTGGCCGTCGAGCCGGGCCGTCCCCTTCACGTAATCGAACCCGTACGGGAGCCGGTCCCGGACGACGACGTTCGTCAGGTCGGTGCTCGTGCTGAGGTTCTGCAAGACCACCCGGTAGACGACGAACTCCCCGGCTTCCGCCACGCTCTGATCCGCCCCCTTCTGTACCGTGAAGAACGGGACGGTGACCACCACGTCAGCCGGGTTGGAGACGTACGTCAGGCCATTCCAGGACGCCACGGCGACGTTGCGCGTCGGATGCTCGCCCGGCTCCAGGCCCGGTCGCGGCGTCAGGCTGGCCCGCAGGGTCTGCGTCTGCTGGGGTGTGATGATGGGCAGCGTCCACACCAGGGCATGGGCCAGACTATCGTACACGGCGGGCGGCTGGCTGCTCCCCGCGACGTACGCTAAGGCGTTCGGCAGGGTATCGCTGACCGTCACGGCCGTGAGGGTATCGACGGGCGCGGTGACCGTCACGGTGTACTCCACCATCTCTCCCGCTTCGATCACTGGTTGATTCGTGCTCTTGGTCAGAATGAGCATCTGGGTCGGCTTGATGAAGACCTTCACGTTCGCGCGGAGCCGGCGGTCGTAGTTGATCAGCCAGGCGATGTTCTCGACCCAGGGGTGTGTCGTGTGGACGCGGACCGTCAGGCTGATCGTATCCACCGTGCCGGGCGCGAGGGCGGTGTACGTCCAGGTGAGGACGTTCCCGCTCACGACGGGCTTCCCTCTGGCAGACACCAGGGTGATGCCCGGTGGGAGCGAATCCACCAGGGCGATCGGTCCCGGAACGGTGATCGAGTCGTCATTCCGGATGATCAGGTGGAAGACGACGGTGTCCCCCGTGTGTACCGTATCGGGAACGGCACGTTTGGTCAGGCTAAGCTGAGGGGTGCGGACGGGGGTCGTCGTAGCGGTCGCCGCCCAGGTCCGGCTGTCCGGTCCATGAATGAGCGCCTTATCTAAGATGACCGTGCCCACCTTGATCGAATCCACGATTTGAGCGATAAAGTGCGTGCTGTCCGTCTGACCGACCGCCACGTCCGGGAGCGGCCAGACGATCATCTGGCCGTCGATCCGGCCGCCGCTCAGGTACGCCGCGCCGACCGGTTTCGTCGTAGGCCCGGCCTGACCGTTCGTCACCGACACCGGGAAGAGCACGGGTGGAAGGGAATCGATCAAAGTGAACCCGACGGCCGTTTGCGTCCCGATGTTCGTGAACGGGATCGTGTCCGGAACCTGCTGGCCCGGCCCGACGCTGTCCGCCTCCGCCCGAATCCGCAATTCCCACGTGGGG
>JACQVL010000103.1 GCA_016209865.1 Candidatus Latescibacterota bacterium
GCCCGACTCTGAGCGGATGACCCGACTCGGCCCGGGCAGTCAGGCGTTGCAGCACCGACTGACTCGTCACGTGCCCCATCCGCTCCCCACAGAGGACAGGTCTGTTCGTGTCATGGGTCTATGAAGAACAAAAACCTAATGAGATTTGATGATCAAAACAGGTCATCTGTTGGGGCGATCCTTGTGATCGCCCGCATCGGGGCGAATACAAGATTCGCCCCTACAGATTTTTACCGATTTTGGTCGTCAAAATTCATTAGACCGATTCGCTATCTCCGCCAGTGTGTGCTCAGGTATTCGAGATAAAAACGGGCGTTGTCCACCGGGACGTTGCTGGGGAGATGGTTGCCGATGGCAAACACAAACCCGGGACACGCCCTGGCCAGGGTGAGCGTCTCATCGATCTCGCGCTGGATCCCCTCCCACGTCCCGAACGTCAGGGTTCGGCAATCCACCTTGCTCCCCATGATGACGTGAGTCTTCCCGTAGCGTTCTACCACAGACTCCAGGTCGGTGATCGGCTCAAAGATGAACCCATCCGCGCCCGCCGCCGCGATGTCGTCCACGAATTGAGTCCAGTCGCCGTCTGAGCAGAACAGGACGATCTTGCCGGCGTCGTGCAACACGTCCCAGAGCCGCCTGTATCGTGGGAAGATCGCCGTGCGGTAGAAATCCGGGTGCATGAACGGACCCTGCGTCCAGACCATATCATCATGGCAGATGAAGACAGGGCAGGTCGTCTTCGCCCAGGCCCGGACATGATGGAGGGTGAGCTGATAGAAACTCTCCAAGACCTTGTCGAATCGTTTCCAATCGGCGGCGGCGGTCAGGAGCATCTCCCAGCCGAACGCTTCGATCGCGCCGGAGACGATCGTCTTGTAGTAGCCGCCCGGGTAGACCTGATGCGGGTACATCTCCTGGCCATGCCGGTAGCACCGGTCGTCATACTGGATGAGTTCCTCCATGTTGGGGAGGCCGTATTCCTCGACCGCGTCGAACCGCAGGACGTCTTCAACCTCGTAAAACGGGCAGGAGACGGTCTCCCGCCGGTCGATCCCCTCTTCCAGGAATTCGGCATGACCCATGTCGGTCGTCCGGCCGCGCCGGCTCCAGGGGACGGGGCCGTCGTTCGTGACCCAGAGGAAGTCGATCTGCCAGACATCGTAAAACTGCCGCCATGCCGCATCCCCGTCGACACGCGGGTTGAGGCCGGTCACCGCCCGGACGAGCGCGTAGTTGCTGCAATATTCGGTATGCGCTAAGCGTTCGGTCGGCTCCAACCGGATCGTCCTCAGTCCGATGTCGTAGCTCATGGCTGGGTGCTCCTCAGGGCGCGATGAATCGCGCCCCTATACACGGATGTTACGAATAATGTTCTTTATCGCCCGTTACGGCTTCTCTTCGCGTATACTTGCCGTCTTCCCTTTTTTCCTCACTTTCGAGTCATAGATGAGGAACTCGATGATCTTCTCGCCGTTGCGGGGGTTAATGCCCGAGCCGGGCTTGCGTATCATCTGCTGGACATAGGCTTTCCACTCAGACCCGTAGTAGTTCGAGTTGATCGGGCGGGCCAGGGGATGGCACGTGCGGCACCGCATCACAAAAACTCGGTAATTCTCTCGCATCTCCTGAGGATAGTTGGAGACATCGATCGTCGACGGACCTTTGTCCGCCTCGAACGTTTTTTTCTGTTCCTTGACCGGTTGCTGGGCATCGACCGGGTTGAGGACTCCAGGGACGATCAGTCCCAGCATCACCAGCGGCAACCACCGTTTGGTCCACATCGTCTCAAAGAGAGTAGTGCATTCCACTCAATAAGTCAACACGACTTGCAGGTTGACCAGATTGAGGTCCTTAAAATCAGTCAATCGCCAGAATTCATGATTCACTTTGATCATCAGATAAGACCGGGCGACGACCGTGATCCCGGCCGTCAGGCGCGTGATGCCCATCGACTCGTCCAACGCCTGTCCGACGACCGGGCCTTTGCGCAGCATGCCATCCACCCGGGCGATGAACTCCAGGTGCGATTGAACCGGAAACTCGATCTCGGCATAAAACCCCGATTTGGCGAACGAGTCGCGGATCACCCCTCCCCCAGGAACTGGGATGTACACTTGGGTTTTGCGGCGCAGGTACTCCCCTCGCACGGTGAAGCGCTTCACCCTGGTCCTGAGTTCTGCGCCCGCAATCCAGTAGCCCAGGTCGCTGTCATCATCGTATGTGCCAGTCAAGAAGGAACCACCGATGATAAAGAGGTCGTACGGGGCGATCACCATACGTGCGCCGCCGACGGGAAACGGGTTGTTGTCCCGGTATTCAGCCGACTGGACCCAGTTGATGTCGTTCGTCCCTTGCAGGCCGTTGACCAGGTAGAGGGCGTAAGACAGTTGCACGTTATCGTTCGGCCAGTAGTTGCCGAACAGGTTGAGGCCGGTATCGGCATACGGGGTCATTAAGATGGAATAGTTGTGATCCAGCGGCCTGACTATGTGTCCCATCATGTAGGGGAGCGGCTTGGAAGCGGTCTTATTGTTGGCCGGGTCGTGTCTGCTGTTGAACTCCCCAAAGGGCACGATGAAACGCCCGATCTCGACGTTCACCAGATCAGACGCGCTCACCTCGGCATACGCCTGGGAGACGCGGAACCCGTGGCATGACAGGCAGGTCTTCACGTTGATGGCGACGCGCTCCGAGAGGTTGACAGAGACCTTCTGCGCGGCTTCCAGGGTGAAGGTGTTCAGTCCTACTCTGTCAGCCTTGTTGAGCGTCTGCATGTACCCGTGCGCGTTGGTGGCAAGAGACCCCGACCACTTCCACCTCTCCTGCGCCGCGCTCGTTCCTATTTCAGCGAGAAGGCTGAGGAGAGTGAGAGTCATGCAGAAAGGGAGGGAGATTTTGGGCCTCAGACGATTGCGGATCGATACACCCATCGTTCATCCTCATCGGATAGAGGGCTCAATTGTTCAACGCGCCTTCATCGACCCAGGTCATGATCCGGGTGATCTCATCGTCCGACAACGGGAGGCCGCCGCGCGGCATCTGGGGAGGAATCACGCCCCTGATGCGTTTGACGATCAGGCTGCTGGCAGCGTCTCCCGGCACGACCACAGTCCCGCTGTCTCCTCCCGCCATCAAGACATCGTAGGACGTCACGTCGAGTCCACCCCGTTTGAATCTCCCCTGTTTGCCGTGACAGAGGATGCATTGTGCGTCAAAAATCGGCTGAATATCTCGACGGTACAAGACCGTGGGACGGGTAGTGGAATGATCGGGGCCGAAAACGTGATCCTCGTTCCAGTATTCACATCCGGCTGTCAGCAACACCAACAAGAGGGACAGAATGGATTCCCGCTTTCGTGGGAATGACAACGTATGGAACGGCAAGACCCTGTAGAGGGGTGACATCAAACCTCTTCTCATCAGTTGATTTTCCAGAACCCCGTACCCCGTCATTGCAGTTGATGTTCCCGAACCCCGAACCCCGAATCCCGAACCCCGAGTTTCCTTCACTTCGTCAACAGCATCCGGCGGGTCGCGGTGAACCCGCCCGCCCGGAGGGTATACAGGTAGATTCCGCTCCCGGCCGGCTCTCCGCGCCCGTTCCGGCCGTCCCAGCGGACGGCGTAGTACCCGCGTGGCTGTTCCCCATCGACCAGGACGGCGACTTCTTCGCCGAGGAGGTTATAGACGGTGAGGGTCACACGACCCGTCCTGGCCAAACGATATGCAATCTCCGTGCCAGCGTTGAACGGGTTGGGAACATTCTGGGCGAGGTCGAACCGATCAGGCGGAACGACGGTCACGACCAGCGGGCCGAAGACCTGCCGGCTTCCGTCATGGCCGGTCGCTTCCAGCCAGTAGGTGTAGACGCGGCCGGGTTGCACGTCCGTATCGACGAACCGGTGACGCCCAAGCCCGGTGATGGGGGCAGAAGTCCTCCTGCTGCTTCCGTCGAGTCGGGCTCCGCCGCTCTGGACACTGCCCGATTGCCGGTAGACGAAGATGGCAACGCCGGACGTGGCGGTCTCCCAGGCAATCTCGACCGTCCCGTCGTCGAGGATGGTCGCTCCCAGGCCGGTGACGGCGATGCCGACCGGTTTTGCGACGTCGTTGAGGAGGACGGTCAGGGTATCATTGTCTTTGTTGGCGATCACCAAATCCTGATCCCCGTCGTGATCCAGGTCGGCCGCGACGAGGGATCGCAACGAGATGCCGAACTCAAAGGGAATCGTCATCGGGTCGGCGAACTCTCCCCGTCCGTTCCCGCGATAGAGCATCAGGTCATCTGAGAAGCCATGCACCAGGGCGATATCGGCGTGTCCGTCCCCATCCAGGTCGGTCGCGGCGACGGCCGCCGCCATCTCCCCGGCCGCTAAGTAGAGCGGGTCACGAAACGTGCCCTCTGTCTGGCCTAAGTAGACGGAGAGTCCGGGCTGGCCCGTGCCGGCCCGCCGGTTGGCGACGACCAGGTCGAGCTGGCCGTCCTCGTTCAGGTCAGCGGCGGCGAGATGGACCGGCCCCGGCCTGGTGGTCAGGGTAATGGGATCGTTGAAACTCCCGTCCCCCTTGCCCGTGAAGACGAAGATCGTGGCGGCTAAAAAGTTGGCTGCCACCAGGTCGGTCTTCCCGTCTCCGGTCAGGTCGGCGGCGAGGAGGGCCCGGGGGGAACGGCCCAGTAAGCGCGTCTCTCGTTCGGTGAAGTGGCCGGCTGGCGTCTGGAGCAGGATGGACACATCCCCCGGCACCGGCGTATGGCCTGCCCGGTTGGCCACAGCCAGGTCGAGCCGTCCATCCCCGTCGAAATCCGCCGCCACGACCGCTGAGGGAGTAGCCCCAGCCTGGTACTCGACCGGACTGGCAAACTCACCCTGCCCGTTGCCGTAGAGGATGGAAACAGTGTTCGTTCTATAATTGGTCACGATGAGATCGAGCGCCCCATCGCGGTTCAGGTCTGCGGCCGTGAGGCTCGTCGGCCGGCGATCATCTCCCAGGGGGAAGTCGAGCCGGGACGGGAACCCGCCTTTGCCGTTGCCGATGAAGACCGACACGTCGCTCGACCCCCGGTTGCACACCCCTATGTCGAGGTGTCCATCCCGGTTGAAATCCCCCGTCACCAGGTAGAACGGCTGATCGCGGGTCGGGAGCACGACGGGGGGAGCGAACCGGAACTGAGCGTGGCTGTGGGAGGGGAGGAAGAACAGGAGAAAGAGAGAAGTCCAGCTCAACCAGTGACGAGTGACGAGTGACGAGTGACGAGTAAGAACGAAGAGCGGACGTATCACAGTGGGGTCCGATTCAACAGCACGAAGACGCTGTCGGAATCACGGCTGGGGACGATCAGGTCGAGGCGGCCGTCGCGGTCGAGGTCGACCGCCAGGACGGCGCGGGGCGTCTGGCCGACCTCCGCGCTGACGACGACCGGGGCGCTGAACCCGCCGCGACCGTCACCGAGGAGGACGACGAGGTTATCGGGCGCGTTGTTGGCGACCGCCAGATCGACCGCGCCGTCGCCGTTCAGGTCGGCCGCCGCGATCCCGGCCGGATGGCCGCCCGCATCCCATTCGGTGGGGGCGATGAAGTGTCCTTTTCCATCGCCCATGAAGAGCAACAACCGTCCCTGCTCGTTGATGCCGGGGGCCTCATCCCCGGACGCCCGATCCGAGACCGCCCGATCGGCGACGACCAGGTCGAGCGTCCCGTCCCGATTGACGTCCGTGCTCAGGAGCATCGTCGGCCCGTCCCCGGCGGCGAGGGTCAGCGAGTCCGCGAACGCGCCGCGTCCATCCCCGAACCGAACGGTCACAGTGCCGCCGACGCGGTTGGCCGTCGCTAAGTCGGGTGCTCCGTCCTTATTCAGGTCGGCTGCGATCACGTCGCGCGGACCTTTGCCCATCCGCAGCAGAACTGGTCCGGTGAACTGGCCGCGCCCATCGTTCAGGTAGAACGACAACCGCCCCGATTCCCGTCCAGCGACGGCGAGGTCGGGGGTTGTATCCCCGTTCAGGTCGGCGACCGCGACCGCCTGCGGCCCCCGACTGATGGGCAGGCTGGCCGATTGTGGGAATCGTCCCTTCCCATCCCCGAACAGGAGGGTCAAGTCGCCGGATTCCCGGTTGGCGATGACGAGATCGAGCGCTTTGTCCCCGTTCAAGTCGGCGCAGACGGCGAACCGGGGGGACCGTCCGGTGGGATATTCCGTCGGAACAGAAAAATTCCCGCGTCCGTCTCCAAACAGAATAGAGACACAATGACCGTCCTTGTCCGGTACCGCAAGGTCGAGGAGGCCATCTCCGTTCAGGTCGGCCGCGGCCGCGACGAACGGTCCTTTGCCGGCCGGAAAGGCACGCGGGGGCGAGAAGACGACTTGGGCGCTGACGCTGGGCAGAGTGATGAAGAGGACAAGAAGAGCGACGACTACTGACCACTGACCACTGACC
>JACQVL010000108.1 GCA_016209865.1 Candidatus Latescibacterota bacterium
GGGCAGACGGGCGTCGCGGCATCATAAAGGCAAGGACGAAAGAGCAAGGACGAAGGACGAAAGAGCAAGGACGAAGAGGTAGGAGCGGGATAAGATATCTTGTCATTCCCGCGAAACCTGTCCTCGCGAAGCTTGTCCCCGTGAAAACGGGGAGCGGGGAGCGGGAATCCATTTTCTTTTCGTCCTTCGTCCTTTGTCCTTCGTCCTTATTTGGAGTTTCCATGCCCACCGTGTGGATTCCGTCCCTCATGCGCGACCTGACCGGCGGCGCGGACAAAGTTGAGGTCGCCGGCAGCACGATGCGCCAGGTGATCGTGCATCTTGAGGACGCCTACCCCGGCATCAAGGAACGGCTCTGCGACGACGACCTCATCCGGCCGAACATCTCTGTCGTCGTCGACGGTGCGGTCATTCCGAGGAATCTCTCTGAGCGGGTGAACGAGCACAGCGAAATCCATTTCGTCCCGGCGATCAGCGGCGGGGTCTGATCATCCCGCCATCAGCGCCTGCCTCACCTGCGCCGCGCTCGCCGCGCTCGCCGCATCGCCCGTCACCAGGTCGATTTGTGAGGGGTCGCGTACGCCCAAACCCAGTTCGACTGCTCGCTTAATTTGAACCTGCTCGAATATCCGCCCCGCACTGATCGTGCGATTGCCCCCGTGCATGCGGAGAATCGCTACGCCGACGGCATCCACCGCCACCCGATCCGTCCCGACGATGATCACCCCCGGCTGCTTGCGCGTCCCGTCGTGCGGCCCGCCATCGACAAACGCTTCCATCCCGTCTAACACAACCAGATCAGGCGCGTAGGCCTGGTTGATCTCGGCGATCATCTGCCGCTGGTAGGATGAGCTGTGCAACTCGCGCATGTACTCGTACCCGGATTTCGGCGCGTCACGCGCGACCATCCCGACAGAATTCTTCAACGACAGGGTGAAATGGCCGCCGTACTGGTGGGTCTTCAGACAGCACGTCTGGACGACCGCGCCCGCCTCATGGAACAGGGTCGGGATGTCAAACCCGCGTTGCCAGTGCCAGTCTTTCGACTGATGATGGGTGTACCGGCTCGCCGGAAGCTCGTTTAACACCACCGTCTCGAACCCTATCGTCTTGCCGAGCGCAAAGACCCCCTTCTCCTCCATCACCGCTCGCGTGTTGCCCATCCCGCTGCGGTCGGCGACCGTGATCGCCCGCGCGCCCATCTCCGCGAACTGCGCGACGAGCGTCCGCAAGGTGGTGTCGTGCGTCGAGCCGGGAAACCGGTGCGCGCTGTTGAAATTCGGCTTGAGAGCGACTGTCTTGCCCCGCACCGGGTTCGCGCCAAACAGCTTCAACGCCTGCCCGATGCCCGTTGCGCGGTCGTTCGTCTTGACGAGGACGACGCGGGCTTTGGGAGCAGGGTCGGGAACAGCGAAGTTGTCCGCCGCGTGGCCAAGCCCGCCGAGTGCCATCAGCCCTCCTGCCTGTGCGGCAGTCGCCAGGAATGCGCGTCGTGAAAGCATGGGGAAGCCCTCCGTGAGTGAGTTGAGAGACTATCTAAGAAGGCGTCGCGGCCCTCACCCCCGGCCCCTCTCCCACGATGGGGAGAGGGGAGACAACCGTTCCTGCGGGAGACTCCCCCTTTCTCGCCCCGTGTGGGAGAGAAAGGGGGCCGGGGGGATAGTGAGGGTCACATCACGTCCTCACCACGACCCCACGCTCGCGGAGGTAGGCTTTCGCCTGGGCGATGGAGTAGTCGCGAAAGTGGAAGATGGAGGCGGCCAGCACCGCGCTCGCCCGGCCGTCCGTCAGCGCCTCGTCCAGATGCTGGAGCGTCCCGCACCCGCCGGAGGCGATGACCGGGATGCGGACGGCGTCCGCCACCGCGCGCGTCAACGGAATGTCGTACCCGTCCCGCGTGCCGTCCCGGTCCATGCTCGTCAGGAGGATTTCCCCCGCGCCTGACCGCTCCGCCCGCTGCGCCCATTCGACGGCATCCAGCCCGGTCGGCGTCCGCCCGCCGTGCGTGTACACCTCCCACGCCAGCCTCCCGTCCGGGCTCCCCGGCCGGCGCTTCGCGTCGATCGCCACGACGATGCACTGACAGCCGAACATCTCCGCCCCGGCGGTGATCAGGTCGGGCGTCCTCACCGCCGCCGTGTTGAGGGACACTTTGTCCGCGCCCGCCTTGAGCAACTCCCGCATGTCGGCGATCGTCCGGATGCCGCCCCCGACAGTGAACGGGATGAACACCTGCTCCGCCGTCCGCCGGACGACGTCGAGGACGATGTCACGCGCCTCGGAGGACGCGGTGATGTCCAAGAAGACGAGCTCGTCCGCCCGCTCCTGGTCGTACACCCGCGCCTGTTCGACCGGGTCGCCCGCGTCAACCAGGTCGACGAAGTTCACCCCTTTGACGACCCGGCCTTTGTCGATGTCTAAGCACGGAATGATGCGTTTGGCGAGCATGGGAGCCTTTCAAGAAAGATAGGGGGTCAGGGGTCGGGGGTCAGGAAAACCAAAAAGTGCCAGGAAAACCAAAAAGTGCTGAGAAGACGACTCGGACGATGCAAGCCCGAATCCATCAGACGTTGTTTGTTCTTCCTGACC
>JACQVL010000114.1 GCA_016209865.1 Candidatus Latescibacterota bacterium
ATCTTAGAGGCCTGGCAGGGGCAGGCGGCGGTGGTGACGAAGGACGGATCGGTGATCACGGCGTCGGTCGGGCTGGCGCATTTTTCGCGGTATGCGTTGGGCGGGGACAAGAACAAGAAGGCCAAAGGCCGCGGCCGCTGAGTCATGAGTTGCAGAGGCATAGTGAAGACGAGTAACCTGTAAACCTGAACCCAACAATCTTCTTAGAAGGAGCTTGCCAGTATGTCTTCCCGCGTATCATTCCGTCACCTGCTGCATGGAGCAGGTCTCATCGTTGTCTCAGCGTTGTTGGTGCTGGCCGGATGCTCGACGTCCAACAGTCCGTTCACCCCGGAGATGACGACCGGGACGACGCACATCATCCCGGCGACGCAGTTCGTCCCCCTTACCCTGCACACGTCTGGCCGTGCGGGCATCATGACCAAACCCGTCTCCACGACGAAACGGGTGCTCGCCGCGGACGGTGGGTCGGTGGAAGTGGTCGGCAATCTTTACAAATACAGCGTGGATGTCCCGTCTGATGCGCTTCCTCAGGACGCGGACATGTCGATCGCCATCCCGGATGATGGGAATGCGTTGGTCGTGTTAGGGCCTCATGGGGTGCAATTCAAGACGCCCGTGACCCTCGAAATCAGCGCCGAATTCCCCGGAACAAACTATGGGGTGCTGAAAAAGACCCTCGATATCTACTGGTACAACCCCGACACCGGGATGTGGGAAGCCCAGGGGGCCACGATCTCGAAGCAGGGATCGACGATTACCGCCAGGGTCCGGCTGAATCACTTCTCCCAGTATGCGTTGGGGGGTCAGTAAACCGTCAACCGGGACGCGTCTGACGCACGGCGCGCCGGTGGAGATACTGAGACGATGCACCATCACCCTGACACCAAGAAAACCGGGATGACCTGCCCGGCCTGTGGAAGCACCGACCTGTATCGATCCAGGCGGCGCTGGTATGAACGACTCTTCAACTGGCTCCTGTGGCCTCACCAGCGGCCGTATCGGTGCTCCACGTGCCGGGCCCGGTTCTGGGTATCCCGGCCCGCACGGGCCTGGCGGTATACGGTGTCTTCCCGGCTCCATCGAATGACGGGGCGTTTGCACTGGTATGTCGGGGTCATGCTCCTCATCCTGCTGACCGCATGGCTCGTCAACGCACTCCATGCCTGAGTAGACAGTCCGCCGTCCAACCTCGGAACCACGTTCCCGTAACTCCTCCATCCGTCCACGACACCGCCTTCCGTACAATCCCTTCGTGGTCTACACGGACTTGACAAGCCACGAAGAGGGTCGTATAATAGCGACTCATCTGACTCCAGTTTCAAAACTGAGAACGGTCGATCCCTGTTCTTGCGCGTTCACACGTGCCGGTTCCCTACACACAGGAGCAGGACACCATGCACATCTTCAACGTGAGAGACTTCGGCGCGACCGGACAGAAAGCGCAGGATGCTCAGACCGCCATCCAGGCCGCGATCGACGCCTGTGCGGCGGCCGGCGGGGGGATGGTCTACGTCCCGCCCGGTGCGTACACGACGGGCACCTTGCATCTACGCAGCCACCTTCGCCTGTTCGTCGAAGCCGGTGCCACGATCTTCTCCTCCAAGAACCCGGATGCGTTCGACAAACGAGGCCTGTTCTACGGGGAAGACGTCGAGCATCTCACGATCGAAGGGCGGGGCACGATCCACGGCCAGGCCGAGTATGAATGGCGGCTCAGCGACCACGATGACCGGTACATTCTGCCCAATCAGCGGCGGATGGAGGCGCTGAGCAAGCCGCTGATGCGCGCCTTTCCGACGAAGAACAGCATCGGCAACCTGGTCCTGCTCCTCCGCTGCACAGACGTCCTCATCCAGAGCCTCTCCTTCATCGATTCCCCATCGTGGACGATGCACCTCTACGGCTGCGAACGGCTGGTGATCGATGGGGTCTACATTCGCACCAGCCGGAAAGCCGGGGTCTGGGCGGATGGGATCGACCCGGATGGCTGTAAGGATGTTCGCATCTCGAATTGCACGATCGATACCGGGGACGATGCCCTGGTCTTCTACTCGGCGAACATCTACGGCCCGGCGCTGCCGTGTGAGAACATCACCGTCACCAACTGCCGCCTGAGTTCGGCGTCGAGCGCCCTGAAGTTCTGCGACGGCAACATGAATTGTATCCGCAACGTGACGATCGACAATTGTGTGATCACCGACTCCAACCGGGGTCTGGCGTTTATGGTCTTTGACGGCGGCTACGTCAGCGATGTCGTGATCTCCAACCTGACGATCGACTGCATCCGGTATGATTGGTTCTGGTGGGGCGACGGTGATCCGTTCCATTTCAACGTCATCCGACGCAGCGAAATCCATCCGGAGATTGCGCGGCCGGATGAGCCCCCGGCCGGGAGCATTCGTAACGTCCTGATCAAAAACGTCATCGCCCGCGGGAAAGGTCCCAGCGTGATCAACGGCCATCCGCAGAGTTGGCTGGACGGCGTCACGATGGAGGACATCACGCTCATCGTCGCGACCGACCTTGCCGCGCCCTACCAGAAACCCGGCCACGCCCTGACAGTCCAGCGAGCCAAAAACTTCCGGCTGGATCACGTCGAGGTCATCTGGGACGAGCCGCACGCGGACGACTGGCAGAGCGCCCTGTACGTCGAGGATGTGCAGGGGCTGGAACTGTCCGGGTTCAAGGGCCGGCAAGCTCCGGGGAGCGCCCATCCGGCGGTGCTGTTCAACCGGGTCGCAGACGCGATCATCCGCTGAACGCCGTCGACCGGAACTGGGTGAGGGAGGACAGAGAACACCAGGAGGGACGATCGATGGCAGAGGCGGGACGGCGGCTCCGGCTGGCGACCGGGATCGAGGTTTACTATGAGCGCGCTGGCGCGGGGGCGCCGGCACTGGTGTTCGTGCATGGCGGGGGTGGACATTGCGGACACTGGCAGTTGCAGATGCCCTACTTTGCACGACTCACCACGGTGCTGACCTGCGACCTCCGGGGCCACGGACGCTCGGAGGTGCCGGGCGGACGGTACTCCATCGAAACCTTCGTCGATGACCTCTCGTCGCTCCTCGACCGCCTGGACATCGAGCGTCCTCTCGTAGTCGGCCACAGCCTGGGCGGCACGATCGCGCTGCGGTATGCGTTCGACTTTCCCGACCGGGTGTCCGGCATCGTCGTGGTGGATTCAGGGTATCACAGCCCGGTGCAGCGTCGAGACGACTGGCGTCAGCTCGTCGTGGCCCGGGCGAGTGACTATCAGGCCGCCCAGGCCGTGATGAGCCGGTACCACAGCTCACCCCACAGCGGCCGGGCCGCGTTCGTGGCGGAGGTGCTGGCGGCAACCCCGGCGACGCCTCCTCAGGTGATCAACGCGACACACTACGGCCTGCTGACCTTCTGCAGTTCGGCGGCGGCCTCGTTTCTGACCTGCCCGGTGCTGGTGGTTGGGGCCGCCGACATGGACTACTGGCCGGGCGTGCAGGCCTGGGGCGAGTACGTCCCGCACGGCCGGCTCGTCGCCGTGCCCCGGTGCGGGCACTATCTCATGCTCGAACAGTCCGAGCGGTTCAACGCCGCCTTAGAGCAGTTTCTGGGGGATGTGCGGACGGGAGTCGCGCCATCGGGCGGGCCGCCAGAGACTCCGCCCGGCTGGGTGTAGCCGGCGTACGGCTTCGAGGTTCACCGGGGTCTTCCATTTCCCATTTCCCATTTTCTATTTTCTATTCCCATTTAGGAGGGGTTGATGACCGGGGTTGAACTGTTCGTCCAGACGCTTCAGGAGTGGGGCGTTTCCTTTCTCGCCACGTTGTGCGGTCATGGTCTCAACCCGCTCGACCTGGCGTGCCGGAACGCCGGGGTCCGGTTGGTGGATGTCCGCAACGAGCAGGCTGCGGGGTATCTGGCTGAAGCGTACGGCCGGTTGACCGGTCAGGTCGGGGTGTGTGCCTCCAGCAGCGGCGTCGCCCACGCGAACGCGATGACGGGCGTCGTCAACGCCTCTTTGGACGGGGCGCCGATGCTGCTGGTTACCGGGTGCGGGCCCAGTGAGACGATCGGGATGGGGCATTTTCAGGATGTCGATCATGTGGCGCTCGCCGCGCCGGTCTGCAAATACGCCCGGATGATCGACCGGGCGGAGCGAGTGCCTCAGATCCTGCACGACGCGTTGACCGCCGCCCTGACCGGCCGTCCTGGCCCCGTCCATCTGACGTTCCCCCAAGACATCCAGACAGCGGACGTCGATCTGAGCCGGACGTGCCGTCCCCTCTCCTCGCCTCAACGCCTGGCGGCCCCAGGGGAGCTGCGTTTGATCGCGGAGGCAGCACGATGGCTCATCGAGGCCGAACGTCCCTTCCTGATCGCGGGCAGCGGCGTCCATTACGCGCGAGGGGAAGAGACGTTGATCCTCCTGGCCCGGACTCAGTCGCTGCCCGTCGTCATCCCGATCTGGGATCGCGGGTGTCTCTCCCGGCCTCTCGATGAATTTATGGGGGTGATCGGGGCGGCCAGTGGAGGCCCGTCGCTGCTACCGGACGCGGATGTGATCCTGATGGTGGGGGCGGCCTGCGATTACCGGGTGGGGTACCTGCAGCCGCCGGCGGTCTCGTCCGAGGCGCGAATTATCCGGGTCGATGCGGACCCGGAACACCTGCAGCGGGGAACCGGCGCACACCTGTCGATTTTAGGGGATCCCCGGCTCGTCACCGAGCAACTCGCCGAGGCGTGTACCGGAGGCGCCATTCAGTCTCACACCGTCTGGCTGCGGGAAGCGCAACGTCGCCGTCAGGCATTCCGCCAGCGCTGCCTGGATGCCAGGACGCGCGCGCCGGCCGGTCTGCACGCTCTCGACCTGCTCCGTGCGGTGCAGGCCGTGCTGACCGACGACACGATCCTCATCATCGACGGCGGGAACATCGGACAGTGGGCGCATCAGGTCCTGTGCGACCGGTATCCAGGCCACTGGCTCACCTGTGGCGTGAGCGGGGTGGTGGGCTATGGGCTGCCGGCGGCCATGGCCGCTCGTCTGCGTTACCCAGACCGGCCGATCATCCTCCTCTCAGGGGATGGTGCGCTCACCTTCACGATCGCTGAGCTGGAGTCGGCTGCCCGGCAGGGGTTGGGGTTTGTCGTGCTGTTAGCCGATGATGCGGCGTGGGGGATCACGTTGACTGGGCACCAGCGCGCTTTCGGCATGGGGATCACGAGCGAACTCGGCCCTATTCGCTTCGACCAGGTGGCCGAGGGTTTTGGCGCGCACGGGGTGTGCATTCGCCAGGCGGAGGAGATTGAACCCGCCCTCCGCCTGGGCCTCGCATCCGATCGTCCCGTCCTGATTCATGTGCCCGTCGTGCGGAGCAGTCCTACGGATGGGTAACGGCTGGTCAGACAGTACGCCCGGCGTCCGGTTCATCAACCAGCGACGCGAGCCCCACCGCTCCCACGCTCTGCCCATCTCCCGTCACAACCCGCCGAAGATAACCCGCCTGGCCCAGGTGGAACGCCAGGTGCGTGCTCAGATGGAACAGGAAGATGCCCGTGCGAAGCATCAACCCATTGACGACCACCGGGTACACCGCCCCCACCGAGTCTGTCGGAAGACCCGTGAGGACTCGGTTCACGACCTCACGAGTCCGTGTGAGCTCGTCTGTGAGCGCCGCCCGCGAGACGCCTCGGCGGGAGAACTCGGCCGTCCGGTCCCGGACATACCCGGTCTGGCCCAGGATGGCCCCGATGAAGTGCTGGAGATTGCCGCAGGCGTGGAGTGCGAGAGTGCCCGCGGAATTGGCAATCCCCGGCACGGTCTGCCACACTGTCTCGTCGTCGGGGAAGCGTTCGACCTCGCGCTGAAACGCTTCCAAATCCCGCACGATCAAGCGTCGAATGTCGTCGAACATCGTCCTCTCCTTCATACGGCACCCCTTTCTTTGCAGAGGCTTGAAGAAGCCAGGAACCGGAACGCGAACAGGCGTGCGTTCTCTAACTGGAACCGAAGACGGATGGGATGTCCGGCCAAACCCGCAAGATACGCGTCGGGGCGCCACTGGATCGGGGCCAGACAGTGACGAAAACGCGCGGTGTCCTCGGTGAGTGGCTGGCAGTGGCGTCCCTCGAACCCTGGGATGACGTGTCCCTCGTCGTCGAGCACCTCGACTCGCACGCGTCCCACTCCGGCGTCGGCGTTGATCCACAGAGCATGTCCGGTGGTCGTCACGGGCTGGGTGACGACCGTGCCGCTCCGACCAGGGTCACTGTCCCAGGACGCAAACCCATCGCGCCGGAGGACGGCCCGTCCGATGGCTGCGGACCAGGGCCGGGTCATCGGGGCGTGGTGCACGGTGTCGAACCCCCCGTAATAGAAGAGCATCTGGGTCTCTGCCAGAATCGGGTCGGTCGGGGCCAAGACCATCCCGCTATCGAACGCGCCAGGGGGACCCAGTCCCAGGAAGTTGCCCCGCCACGGTCGAGACCAGGTCAGTCCATCCCGGCTAAAGGCGAATTGCTGCTCGAAATGCCCCCGTTCGTCGTGCATCGTCAAAACGCCGAGATAATAGTGGCCGTAAGAGAGGACGAACAGGTACTGGATATTCGCGTCCGGCCGGTCCCGTTCGTCGGTCCGCAGCACGACCTGCTCGTGCCGCCAGTGTCGCCAATCCTCGCTCTCGGCCCACGCCTGGACGCGCCGGGCATGCCAGGCTCCGGTGAGGGGCGCCCCGCCGCCATCGTCCGGGCCCTGATGGCCGGTGCGCAATACCAAGACCACATCCTCCACCTCGGCCTTTGCCTCAGGATGAAAGTGGATGCGGGGGCCGCGAAGCGCGGTGAGACCGTCCGCGTGCAGGTGGTGATCAAAACTCGGAAAATGGGCGACGACGGGTCGAAAGCCGGTCGGATGACTCGGGTCGGGGGTTTCCCCCGTGACTTCCCAGACCTTGAAATACGCGACGAAACGATGACGCTGAGGGTCCCACATAGCGTGGATGATGTCGGAGGGCACGCGCCAGACGGGGTTGGCCCGCTCCTCCGTCCATCGGCGTCCATCCGGCGAGTAGGAGATGAACTCGCCGTCGTAGGTAAAGCGGATGCCCTTATAGCGCTGCGCTGGAGGACAATCGGGACGCGGATCGCGCACCACGGAGCGCGCGGCCTTCTCCGGGTGGGGGCCGCCGGTGAGCATATTCCGGGCCGGCTGGCCCTGGAAGGTTTCAAGCCCCAGGTCGGGCTTCATCCAGGTCAGGCCATCGGCTGAGACAGCCAGCCCCCAACGGTAGTGGTTATCTTCCACCCGGAATCCGACGTACCACAGATCGTAGTGATGGGCTTCGGGATTCCACAGCAGTCGTGTTCCCCAAGTATACGGCCCACGTCCTTCCCAAGGTTCGGAGGCCGCGATAATGGGAGAAGCGGGGTCCTTGATGGCGCCATAAAACGTCTGATGGCACGCTCTCGTTTCTGCGACCACGTCCTCATCCAGCAGCAGGACGGGATCAGTCCCGATGTCGAGGGATGGTTGCCTGTGTATGGTGACCTCCGTTCTCCCACACAGGGATGTGTCCACCAAACCGGGGCAAGTCCACCTCCGCGTGAGCGATTACCAATGGAGCAGGGACTACGATGGGGAGCTGCATCAGGCCTGCCTTTCATCCAGCAATGCGCTGCCGGGGCCTGAAAGTAGCTCGTTGAGTCAGAAATGTCAAATCACAACAGTCGAGATAATCGATCCAGGTTATTCGAGACTACACAGACAGGTTGGAAATATCCTACACCCTCATACATCCTACACCTGGGACGAGGCTGTGTGGCGTGACAGGCAGCATCGCCGGAGCAGTCTGGTACAGTTCGGGTGTGCCGATGTCGAAGAACGTCACCTCATCAGCATACGCCCAACAGGGGGCGTGGTGGCGGACGAGGAGAGGAAGCGTGTGAAAATGCTGAACCACCGTTCTACTTGATTCAACCAGGAGGGATGCTTCGGCGTATAGATAAACCGAAGGCGATGCGTGGGGTCTTGTAAAAAGGCGGCACGCGTCGCCATGGATGCGAGCAGGCCCGCCTCGCCTTTGATACCGAGGTCATCGTTGATCGCGCAGGCTTGGGCGACCAAGCGGACTAACGCCTCGGATTTCTGAATATTGAGTTGATCCACAATGAACACCCATGCGGCCTCGGGCGCAGTGGCGATCGGTTGCCCAATGTGCTGGGCAAAGTCCTCTTCCGTGCGGGTCGGCCCCAGGGACGCGGGCACAAGCTGCCCTGTCGCCACGGCGAAGCTGACGATCAAGGCTTGCGTGCCATGCCGGGTGTAGTCAACTTCCTGCCGTTCCGGGATCCCTGGGATCATCGGGCGAGGCGGGTGGTTCCGCTCGAGCGCTTGGATGCCCGGTTTTTCATCGCAGCTCATCAATTGGATGCCCTGCTGCGCCAGGGGGAGAGCCTGCGCAGACAAGTCACGGACCGTCTTGACCTCCTGATCGAATTGCGCAGGATCACGGGCGCGGTCGTGATGCAGCCAGTACTCGACCCGATGGGGCTGTAAGTCCGCCTCCTTTTAAAAGACGCCCCACTTGGCAGGGCGAGATCCAGGGGACAATGCCGCGCGTGATCACCTCCGCGGCCAATTCCTGGGGCGTCCAGTGACTCACGGGGCGGCCTGAAGCCTCGACCGGCTCACAGGCGACGGCGATGATCTGACAGATTTGCTCGGCGTGAAACGTGGCCGGCGCACCACTCCGGGGGGCATCGGCGAGCACGGTCTGGATCACCTGCCGTAAGGCGGTGGCGTCGGCCTCCGCTTCCACTCTGCCCCCCCGGATCGAGGCCTCATGCCAGCGCTGCCGCCAGGTGCGGACGGTATCGCGATGGAGGTCCAAGGTCGCCGCAATATGTTGGAGACGCGCCCCGGTGGCGGCGTGGAGAATGATCCGGCCGGGCCTGAAGGGGGGACGGCCTGTCAGACGAGTGGTCAGATCAGCCGGTCACGCGGTCCTGGGACCGGCTCGTTGAGATCCCTTCGCCTTCGTAGTGAGGAGGACCACGTTCCGCGCCGTCGTCACGCCCGTGCGTCGCCGATGGCGGCGACCGGCTTCCCGGATTCGCCTGCCGGAAAGACTTCTTGACTTTGCGGAGGCGTTGTGTCATACTACGCGCACCCACTCCTTGACTTCTTCCTCCATCACGTGGTCTGACGCGCGCCGGATCACGGGGTCGCCCCGGGCGGCCGCCTCCCCAGGGGGTGAGCCTGGGGTGGCCTGCCCGTCATAAGACGGCAAAGGCGCTTCTGTCGCGCTCGATCCTCGTCGTTCGTGTCCCTTCACGAAGGACACAGAGACACCATTCCGTCTCACACAACCAAGAGGGAGGGTCTTCTGCACACACGCTTAATGGCCGAAGAAATTCCATGATGGAAGGAGCAGGGAGAGATCGTTCAGTACACTTAGCGTTAGGCGTTCGCCAGAGCCATTAAGGTATCCATCGTGCCTCTCCTCAAACAGAAGGTGGTCGCCTATATTACTCACGAGGATCGCCTCCTCGTCTTCCGCCATCCGGCTGCACCCGAAGCCGGCATCCAGGTGCCCGCAGGGACGCTGCACGCGGGGGAGCCGCCCGCCGTCGGGGTCATGCGGGAAGCCCTCGAAGAAACGGGACTCCCAGCGTTGACACTGGTACGGTTGCTGGGGGAGTATGTCTGGGATCTGGCTCCCCTGGGGCTGGCTGAACGCCATCAGCGCTGGGTGTACCATCTGCGGTATGAGGGAGAGCCGCCCGTCACTTGGCGTCACGCAGAGACCGATCCCTCGGATGGGAGTGTGAAGCCGATAGTGTTTGAGTTCGCGTGGGTCCGGGTGCCGCAGGAGGTGCCGCTGCTCAGCGGAGATCAGGGACGGTGGTTGCCGCAATTACTCGAATCGCTCTCTGCGCCCGCCTAACCACGCGCTGCGGGCCGAGACGAGTAGGGTCCGCCTCGACCACGCAGACCCACTCGTTCTCTTCGGTGAGGCGCGGGTCGAGCGCCAACCCACAGAATAGGAGGACACCACGATGGCCAAGCTCGGACAGTCTGTGCTTCTCGTGTATGCGGGCGTCTTGACGGCAGTCTTCGCCCTCACCGTGTGGACCGGCTTCGCCTCCCCGCAGTCCACGAGCTTCGATGAGTTGACCGTCCAGCGCCTCAATATCGTCGAGCCGGATGGGACGTTACGCCTGGTGCTGTCCAATCATGCGCGCTTCCCCGGCATCATCGTCCGCGGCCAGGAGCGCCCCTACGAGCGACCGCAGGCCGGCCTCTTGTTCTTCAACGACGAGGGGACCGAAACCGGCGGTCTCATTTTTGGGGGCCGCCAGACTGCCCAGGGGGCGGTGGTGGATGCCGGGGGCAGTCTCACGTTCGATCGGTATGAAGGCAATCAGGAGGTGCAGTTACTCGGCGTGTACGATAACACCGACCGGATTGCCGGGCTGATCGTGTCGGATAGTCCCCCGCAGGCGCCGAGTTATCGCCGTCTCTTTGTGGGGCGCGGGGCCGACGGGACGGCCACGGTGGCGCTGATGGATGCCCAGGGGAAGCCACGCCTCCGGCTGCAGGTCACGGCCGACGGGACTCCGAGTCTGGCGCTACTGGACGCCCAGGGGCGGGTCGTCAATGAGCTGCGGCCCGCGAAGTCGGAGTGAGCGGCAGTGGTCTTGTTCCCTGCTATGGGCGCTCTATTCGTTCGAGCGGCGGCGTGATACATGAGGACTACCATGGCAATCGAAACCACGCATCTCTACCTGTTACCCTATTCGCCCGCGCATCTGCTCGCGTTGCTCGAAAGGGGTCCAGCAATTCGAGGCGCAGATCGGCCTGGCGGCCGCGGAGGGCCTGCGGGACTTCATCGTGTCGGATGAGGTCTCGCCCGCCTGGCTCACCCGACTCCGCGCCTCGACGAACGGACCAGGCACCGGCCCTCCGTGACGGGACGCTGGTCATAAGGATTTTCGTGATGTCTTCCGACCGACTCCGCTCGACGACGACCAGCCGGACAGTCCTGTACGAGGGGACGTATCTCTCCGTCTATAAAGACGCGATCCGGCTGCCGAACGGACAGACCGCCGTCCGGGAGATCGTCCGCGCGCCCAGCGCGGTCGGCATCGTGGCCATCGACCCGCAGGGTCAGGTTGTGCTCGTCCGCCAGTACCGCGAGGCCGTCCGGCAGGCGCTCATCGAGATTCCCGCCGGGATCATCGACACACGGGCCGGGGAATCTCCCCTCCAGACCGCCCACCGGGAGTTAGCGGAAGAGACGGGCTACCGGGCCGACCGGATCGACCTGCTCGTCCCCGCGTACTACTTCGCGGAGGGGTTCTGCGACGCCACGATGGAGTTGTACTTCGCACGGGACCTCGCCCACGTCGAACGGCCGGTCGAAGGGGATGCCACCGAACTCGTCGAGGTCGTCCTGATGCCGTTCGACGAGGCGTACGCCCGGAACCTGCGGGGGGAATTCCCGGACGCGAAGACGAAACTCGGCCTGATGGCCGCGAAGAGGGCGATGACAAAGGCAGTGACGAGTGACCAGTGACGAGTGACGAGCGAGCACAAGACCATAGATGAATTCCCGCTCCCCGCTTCCGCGAGGACAGGTTTCGTAGGAATGACAGCTTTAGACACTATTGTCACAAGAGAACTGACGAGCCGTTATTACTCGTCACTTGTCACTCGTCACTGCAGTAAGGAGGTCGTATGACGCTCCACGGGGTGGCATCGCAGGTGTACGTCTGGATGCAGACGTACAGCCGGCAGGGACAGAAGTTCGAGGAACATCTGGACGAGGTGTTGAGTGACATCGCGGCGGCGCGGTACGACGGGGTGGAGACGTTCGCTTCCCTGATTGCCACCCCGGAGCAGGCTGACTGGCTCCGCCGGTCGTGCGACCGGTATCGTCTGCAGCTCATCAGTCTGTACCAGGGCGGGGTCTACCACACGCGCGACGAGGGGGCGCGGACGGTCGAGGAGACGGTCGCCCTGGCGCGCCGGGCGTCGGAGGTCGGTTGTCCGGCGCTGAACATCAACCCCAACCCGATCGGCCGGCCGAAGACCGACGAGGAGCTGCGCATCCAGGGCGAATACCTGAACCGGTTGGGGGCGGCGTTGAAAAATTTGGGGATGACCCTGCGCCTGCACCACCACGACCCGGAGATTCGGGACGACGCGCGGGAGTTCCGGGCCAACTGCGCGAACACCGACCCGGCGCTCGTCCGTCTCTGCCTCGACCTCCACTGGGTGCTGCGCGGCGGCGGCGACCCGATCGCTCTGCTCCGGGAATACGGGTCGCAGGCGGACAGCCTCCACATCCGCAACTCGACCGGCGGGGTCTGGAGTGAGGCTCTGGGGGATGGGGATATCGACTACCGTCAGGTCCGCGCGACTCTGGAGGCGGTCGGGTTCCAGGGCTGGCTGATCGTCGAGCTGGCGTACGAGCCGCAGACGGTCGTCACCCGGCCGCTGGCGGAGAACATCCGGCTCAGCCGGGAGTACGTGCGGACGGTGTTCGGGCAGTAGAAAACGCTTGACAATCGCTGTTCGGAGGGGCTATATGAGTTTTTGGACAGGCCGGCGGACGCTGGTGACCGGGGGAACCGGGTTCATCGGGTCGCATCTGGTCGAGCGGCTCCTCGATGAGGGCGCGGCCGTGCGGGTGGTCGGTCGTGATCCTGCCCGCCTCGACCAGATGATCGGCCGCCGGGCGGCAGCGGTCGAGTTCCTCACCGGCGATCTGCGCGTCCCCGACGTCGCGCATCGGGCCTGTCAGGGCATGGACGCGGTCTTCCATCTGGCCGGACGGATCGCCGGAGCGGGCTACAACAGCGCCCATCCGGGCACGTCGTTCACCGACAACGTGGCGATCGGGCTTCATCTCCTCGACGGAGCCGTCCGGGCCGGGGTCGAGCGGGTCCTCTGCGTGAGTTCCGCCTGCGTCTACCGCCGGCACTGCACCGTGCCGACCCCGGAATCCGAGGGGTTCGTCGACGACCCGGACGAGGCGAACTTCGGGTACGGGTGGGCGAAACGCGCGCTCGAGGTGCAGGCACGGAGCTATGCGAAGGAATACCCGATCAAGGTCGGGATCGTCCGTCCGTACAACGCCTACGGCCCGCGGGATAATTTCGACTGGGAGACGAGTCACGTCATCCCCGCGTTGATCCGGAAGGTCGTCGAAGGCCAGGACCCGCTGATCGTCTGGGGGGACGGGTCGCAGAGCCGGTCGTTCCTGTACGTCTCGGACTTTGTAGAAGGACTGCTGCTCGCCCTCGAACGGTACCCGGTGTGCGACCCGGTGAACATCGGGACGGATGAGGAGATCGCCGTCGCCGACCTGGTGCGCCTCATCATCGAGCTCGCGGGGAGCCGGGTCCGTGTGCAGTTCGACCCGACACGCCCGTCCGGTCAGCCGCGCCGCAACGGGGACTTCTCCAGAGCGCGGACGCTCCTCAGCTTCCAGCCGAAGGTTCGGCTGACTGAGGGCCTCAAGACGACGATCGACTGGTACCTGGCGCAGAGGAACCATGTCCGATGAGCCGGCCGCGTTCGACGCTCGTCATCCTCACGCTGAACGAGATCGAGGGGGTGACGGCGCTCTTCGACCGCATCCCGCTCACGGCGGTGGATGAGTGCCTGGTCGTAGACGGCGGATCGACGGACGGGACGATCGAGTTCTTCCGGCAGCGCGGCCTCCGGGTCGTCGTGCAGGACGTCAGAGGCCGAGGGGAGGCGTTCCGGGTTGCGATGCGGGAGGCTCAGGGGGAGAATCTGGTGTTCTTCAGTCCGGACGGGAACGAAGACCCGGCGGACATCCCGCGTCTGATCGCTAAGCTGGATGAAGGGTACGCGATGGTGATCGGGTCGCGGTTCCTCCCCGGCGGGGCGAACGAAGAGGATGAACGCCGTTTCCCGTGGCGGGCGTGGGCGAACCAGGCGTTCACCATGATCGCCAACGGGCTGTGGGGCGGCCGGCTGACGGATAGCATCAACGGCTTCCGGGCGATGACCCGGCAGGCGTTTCTCCGGCTGAACCCGGATGGACCCGGGTTTGTGATCGAGTACCAGATGTCGATTCGGGCGCTCAAATTAGGGCTGCCGGTGGCCGAGATTCCGACACGCGAAGGCCCGCGCATCGGGGGACGCAGCGGCGCACGGTCGATCCCGACCGGCCTCCTCTTCCTGCGCTACCTGCTCCGCGAGGTGCTCATCGGCCGCCGGTTTCAACCGTATCACGCAAATCTGTCGTAATACCAGTTCTCTATGAGAATTTCGCATTCCTCACTCTGTCACCCTGAGCGAAGCGAAGGGTCTCGTCGTGAGATGCTTCGCTGCGCTCAGCATGACATCCTGTTTCCTCGTATGCAGTCCGATCACAGAGAATTGGTATAACTTCTCTCATACACTGTCATCATAGGAGACACTACGATGAGTGTCCAGCATATCATGCCCGACGAGGCGCATCGGTTGATGACTGCCGAGGGCTATACATACATCGACGTACGATCGATCCCGGAGTTTATCGCCGGACATCCCGACCCGGCCGTGAACATCCCGCTGCTTCATCGGGACATGCGCTCCGGCCAGATGATCCCCAACCCTGAGTTCCTCCCCGTCGTCCAGGCGGGTTTCCCGACGGACGCCAAGCTCGTCATCGGGTGCCAGTCCGGGATGCGTTCGGCCCGTGCGGCGGAGATGCTCCTGCAGGCCGGGTATACGACGGTCATCAACGTACGGTGCGGGTTCGGGGGAGAACGGGATCAGTTCGGCCGGCTCATCAACAAAGGGTGGGCGGAGCTGGGACTTCCGATGAGCACGGACAACGGCGAGGGCGTGAATTACGAGTCGTTAGCGGCGCGGATCAAATAAAAAAGGGAAAAAGGGGAAATGGAAAATGGGAACGAGGGAATGAAGAGACCTCCCTCATTCGCCGGATCGATCAAAGCGGTCATCCTCGACCTCGACGGGGTCGTGTATGCCGGGACGACGCCGATTTCCGGCGCGGCCGAGGCGATCGCCTGGCTCCGCCAGACCGGACGCCGGGTCTTCTTCTGCTCGAACAACTCCAGCCGCAGCCGGGAGCACTACGCGCAGAAGCTCATCGGGATGGGCATCCCGGTCGACCCGATGGACATCATGACCTCGGCGTACGGCACCGCCCGCTATCTGGTGGCGCATGGGGGGGCGAACCGGACCGCCTACGTCATCGGAGAGGCGGGACTCCGGGATGCGCTGACCGACGTCGGCGTCCGTCTCATCGACGACCCGGCCAACCAGACGGCCGTGGACTACGTCATCGTCGGCCTGGATCGACAGTTCACGTACCAGAAGTTAGCGGCCGCCACGTACGCCATCCATCATGGCGCGGTCTTCATCGCCACCAACCGGGACGCCACTCTGCCGGATGACGTCGAACCCTTGCCCGGCAGCGGCGCGCTCGTCAGCGCGGTCGAGACCGCGACCAGCACATCGCCCATCCTGATCGGCAAACCGGAACCCTACCTGCTCCAGACGATTCTGACGGCCTGGGACTATGCGCCCGACGACGTCCTGATGATCGGAGACCGGCTCGAAACCGACATCATGTCCGGCATCCACGCGAACACCCACACCGCGCTCGTCCTGACCGGGATCTCGACGGCGACGGACGTCGAGAAACTCCCGGCCGACTGCCGCCCGACGTTCGTGCTCAACGATTTGTTGGAGCTGAAAGAGGTGCTGGGGGAGACGGTAGTCGGTGGTCGGTGAAAACGGAAGAATGCATGGAAGCGCTACCGCCCATCCTTGAGCGCGTCTCGCAGCAGATCGTCAACCGGCGACTGAGCGTGCCCGCCATCCTCTTCCTGGAATCGATGAAACCCCTGTCCTTCCTCGGCGGCCAACTGATGGCGTTCTTCGGGCCGTTCGTCCATCTGATCGTTGACGCGAAATCGTACGATGCGTTCGCGGAATGGATCGAACGCCGGGAGAACGTGGAGCGCCTGATCCGCCGGATCGAGGACTTATCGACTCACGCTGACCGCTGACATTATGCCCATTCCATCCGATATTCGCGTGATCTTGGCGACTGATTGCGGGAGCACGACGACCAAAGCCATCCTGATCGAGCGGCGGGGCGCGTCCTACCGGCTGATCGTTCGCGGGGAAGCGCCGACGACCGTCGAAGCCCCGTTCGATGACGTGACGCGCGGGGTGTTGAACGCGGTCCGGGAGGTCGAGGAACTGTCCGGCCGGCCGCTGCTCGACGGGGAACATATCATCTCCCCCTCCGACGGCGAAGTCGGGACCGACCTGTACGTCTCGACAAGCAGCGCGGGCGGCGGCCTCCAGATGATGGTCGCCGGGGTGGTCAAGAGCATGACGGCGGAGAGCGCCCAGCGGGCGGCGTTGGGCGCGGGCGCGATCGTCATGGAGGTGCTGGCCGCCAACGACGGCCGTCTGCCCTACCAGCGGATCGAGCGCATCCGTCAGCTCCGGCCCGACATGATCCTCCTGTCCGGCGGAATCGACGGCGGAACCGTCTCGCACGTCGTCGAGATGGCTGAACTGATCGCGGCCGCCGACCCCAAACCCCGGCTTGGCGCCGGGTACAAACTACCCGTCATCTACGCGGGCAACGTCCAGGCCCAGCCGAAGATCAGGGACTTGCTCGCGGAGAAGACGGACCTCAGCGTCGTGGACAACCTCCGGCCTGTCCTCGAACGGGAGAACTTGGGCCCGGCGCGCGAGCAGATTCACGGCCTGTTCATGGAGCACGTCATGGCCCAGGCGCCCGGCTACCGGACGCTGCTCGACTGGACGGACGCGCCCATCATGCCCACGCCGGGCGCGGTCGGCCGGATGATCCAGGTCGCCGCCACGCAGCAGAACATCAACGTCGTCGGGGTTGACATCGGCGGGGCGACGACGGACGTGTTCTCCGTCTTCGGCGGGACGTTCAACCGGACGGTCAGCGCGAACTTGGGGATGAGTTACAGCATCTCGAACGTGCTCGCCGAGGCGGGGATCGCGTCCATCGCCCGGTGGCTCCCGGACGGGCTCACCGAGACCGACCTGAAGGATCGATTAGGCAACAAAATGATCCGGCCGACGAGCATCCCGCAGACGGTCGAGGAGCTGATGATCGAGCAGGGGATCGCGCGGGAGGCGCTCCGCTTAGCGTTCGACCAGCACAAAGCGTTCGCGGTCGAGCTGAAGGGCGTCCAGCGGGAGCGGACGATCTCGGATACGTTCGACCAGCAGACGAGCGGGCAGACGTTAGTCGACCTGATGGCGCTCGACCTACTGATCGGGAGTGGGGGCGTCCTCTCGCACGCCCCGCGTCGGTCGCAGGCGGCGCTGATGATGATTGACGCTTTCCAGCCGGAGGGCATCACCAGCCTGGCAGTCGACAGCATCTTCATGATGCCCCACTTAGGCGTCCTGTCCACCGTCCACGAACAGGCGGCGATGGAGGTGTTCGAGCGGGACTGCCTCATCCACCTCGGCGTCTGCGTCGCGCCGGTCGGGGACGGGAAGACCGGCCGGCCGTGTCTCAGCGTCCGGGCGGAAATTCCGGGCGGACAGCGCATCGACCGAGAGGTGTGCTGCGGGGACCTGCTCGTCATCCCCGCCTCGTACGACGATCAGGTCCATCTGGCCCTTTCGCCCGCCCGCGGGTTCGATGTCGGAGCGGGGAAAGGGGAGACGCTGGAGC
>JACQVL010000104.1 GCA_016209865.1 Candidatus Latescibacterota bacterium
AGCTCAAGCTCAAGAAGAAACCAGTGGATGAACTCGTCGAAATCGCTCAGAGCTACGGCCTGCCCGACACGGACCATCTGTACGCGGCCGTCGGCCGGGGGGATATCGCCCCCGCGCAGGTCGGTCAGAAACTCCTCCCGCACGATCGCCAGTCCGACGTCCCGACCGATGAGTCGATGCTCGCCAAATTCGTCGACCGGGTGCGCAAATCGACCGGGGGGATTAAGGTGCGGGGAGTGGATAACCTGCTGCTCCGGTTTGCGCAATGCTGCCAGCCGGTGCCGGGCGACCCGATCGTCGGGTTCGTCACCCGCGGCCGCGGGGTCACCATCCACCGTGCGGACTGCCCCAACAGCCTGATCGACCCGCAACGCCGGCTTCAGGTCGACTGGGACGTCGATAAGCACCAGTCGTTCCTCGTCGGGTTCCACGTGTTCGCCAACGACCGGCCGGGGCTGTTGAGCGAGATCACGAAAGCCATCACCGAATCGAGCAGCAACATCACGCACGCGACGATGGACACCGGGAGCGGTCTGGCCGAAGGGACGTTCACGATCGAGGTCGGTCATCTCAGCCAATTTGAGACGATCATCAAGCGCATCCGGCAGGTCAAAGGGGTGCTACGGGCAGAGCGCAAATCAGGGATCGAGGAATCCACAGATGACAGCCTTCATACCTGATCCACGGAGCCTGTATGACACATCGATTCTTTTCAGATAGAATTCATCCAGAACCCTCAGCCGCGCAGTCCGTCTCCCGGCGGACGTTCCTCAAGGGCGCGGCGGCCAGCGGGCTCGGCTTGCTGGCGATAGAGCAGAAGCGAGAGGCCATCGCCGCCCTCCTGTCAGGCAAACAGCCGCCAGACGTGCAGGGCGTCGGGGTGCCCAAAGGGGTCGTCCGGCTGGCGTTCAACGAAAACCCGATCGGCGCCTCGCCGAAGGCGATCCAGGCGGTGCTCCAGCACCAGGATTGGATGAACCGGTACGACTACACGAACGACTTGCTCGCCGCCCTCGTCACGCTCCATCAGCTCGACATCCCGCGGGTCTCCGGGTTCGATTTCAAGGCGGCCGGGGAGAAGCACGGGATTATCTTAGGGGTAGGGACGACCGAACTGCTCCAGCTCCTCGCCCTGGCCGCCCTCATGCCCAACGGAGAGACGATCGAGGCGTTCCCGTCGTACGGCCAGATCACCCGGGTGGGGGATGAACTGAAAGAGGCGGGGTTTCCCGTCAACGCGAAAAAAGTCCCGCTCCGACCGGACGGGCGTCACGACCTGGACGGGATGCGCAACGCCATCACGGATAAGACCACCCTCGTCATCATTGCCAACCCGCACAACCCGACGGGTACTCTTCTGGCGCATGATGAGATCGTCCGGTTCGTGGACAACGTTCCCCCGCGCGTGCTCGTCGTGATTGATGAGGTGTACATCCATTTCGTCCGTGAACGAGGTTACCAGGATTTCATCCCGCTGGCGAAGGAACGGGAGAACGTCATCGTCCTCCGCACGTTCTCGAAGGTGTACGGCCTGGGCGGGATGCGCGTCGGCTACGGCGTCGCCCATCCGAAGGTCATCAAACGATTAGCCCCGTTCGCCATGGGATTGCTCTCCCGGAACACCCTGTCAATCTTCGCGGCGGTCGCGGCACTCGGCGATACCGAGCACGTCCGCCGCTCGCAGCAGACGGTGTGGGACGGGAACGACTATCTCGTGAAAGAGCTTCAGACGATGGGTTTCTCGGCGTTCCCCAGTCATGCCAATTTCCTGATGATCGACCTGAAGCAGGACACGACGAAGATCGTCCGGCAACTCGGCGCGAAGAACGTCCTCGTCCGTGCGGGCGGAGGCCAGTGGGGGATGCCCACCCACATCCGGGTCTCGACCGGGACAATGGACGAGAACGAAGCGTTCATCGGGGCGCTGCGCGGCATCCTCGCCTGAGCATGATTGCGGATTGCGGAATAGGGGTAGGATAATCCTGCCCCTATTTGCGTATTGGGATGATATGCAGAATCATTTTCAGGCGAATCTGCGCTCACGCCACCTCGTTTTTGTGACCCTTTTCGCCCTCCTTTTTGCCACTCCCGTGGTTCTCTTCTTCGCTGCTCGTTCACATTCCGCAATCCAAAATCCAAAATCTAAAATCCAAAATCCTTCTCGAACCCCGAATCCCGAACCCCGAACCCCGACCATCCTCTGGCTGGAAGCGGAACGGGCGATCGCCACGACGTTCGACGATCTGTACCCGGCGGCCGGACTCAGCGGCGGCCGATCTCTCCATTTTTCGACCGCGCGCGCGACGGCGCTCGACCGCTACACCGCCCGGTACCGGATGACAGTGCCCCGGACAGGCCAGTACGTGGTGTGGAGCCGCCGGCATCTGTACTACTACAACGAGGGCCGCCTTCCTCTGCTCACGCGGCTCACCCGGTACGCGGAGCTCGGGTGGCGGGTCGACGGCGGCGCGTGGTCTCATACGCCAGGGGATGAGGCCCCGGTCGGGGTGATCGAGGGCAGTTATCACTCCGTCGGGCATCTCGGCTTGACCCGGACGGGCACGGCGGAGATGGCTGGACAGTACATCGGATGGTATCGAGATGGCGAGGTCTTCCTTCGCGCGGGCGAGCATACGTTCGACGTCACCATCCGGTTCCGGCAGACGACGGCCACGCCGCTGTTCCGCCCGCGTCCTCATCGTTATTACGGACTGCTCGACGCGTTCGCGTTCGCGGAGCCCGGGTTTGTGCCGAACGGACGGTTTCGTCCCGCGTCCGCCGTCGATGCGGCCCCAGGCCGGCCGAGGCCCGTCGGGACCGGCGCCGTCGAGGTGGATGTCTCCGCGGTCCGTGATACGATCCCCAACCTGATCGGGTTTTCGCTCGTCGGCACCGACCCGGCGCAGGTCGCCCGGGTTCGAGCCATCCGGCCGGGGTTGATCCGCCAGTGCCATCTCTACAACCTGGCCCGGGTCTCTCGCGGAGCCGACGGCCGGCTCAGGATCGACTGGACTGAGGCGGACCGGGCGATCGACCATATCCTCAGCCTCGGCAGTCAGCCGTTGATGTGCCTCAGCTATACCCCGTCCATTCTCTCCTCCCGTCCGTCGGATGAGGAGACCCGCGACCCCGGCCTGTACCCGCCCACGAACTACGTCGAATGGGAAGAGGTGGTATTCCAGACGGTGAAACATTTCAACGTCGACCGCCGGCTCGGCATCCGGTACTGGGAGGTCTGGAACGAGCCGAATAACGTCTTCTGGAACGTCCGGCCACGTTGGGCCTGGCTGAGGTACGTCCCGTTCTACAGCCCCTATGAAGGGCGGTTGTATGAACTCACCCGGCTCTTCGCCTACTGTTCCCTCTACGAGCATGCGGCCCGGGGAGCAATACGGGCGGACCCGACCATCCGGGTCGGCGGGCCGACGGCGCTCTGCGACGGGGATGTCGAAGATGTAACGGGCAGCGCCCGGTGGTGGACGCAAGTCCTGGCCCGGTGGTGCGGCTGGCGGGATATCCGACTGGACTTCATCTCCCTCCACCTCTACGGCGCGCCCCCGGACGCGAGCGGGCCGGCGGACTATGCCGACCTCATCCGGCGGGCGCGCCAGTGGGGCAGCCGCTCAGGAGGCCGTGTCCCGGAAGTCATCATCGATGAATGGAACGCCTGGAGCATGGAAGGTGGGCACGACACCGCCACCGCCTACCATGCAGTCTGGGTGATGGAGACGCTCTACGCGATGATGGAAGCGGGCGCGCGGCACAGCGTCTACTTCGGAGCGGGCGGCGGGTTCTTGGGGATGCTCACCGACCAGGGGGACACCCCGAAGCCAACGTACAACCTGTTTCGCATGATGAGCCTGATGGGGCGCGACCGCGTCGCCGCGCACGCCGCCCCGGCGGATGTCCGCGCGCTGGCCTCCCGGTCGGGACAGACGGTCACCGTCCTGCTCTGGCGGTTCGGCGCGGCCGACCGGGAGATCGTCCTGAGTGTCTCTCCGTTCCGGACTGGCGCCACCGTTCAGTGCCGACGCCTGGTGATCGATGATCGTCACAGCAACCTGAATGCGGGTCTGGAGCGTGCGGAGCTGGAGGAGGTTGAACAGCGGACCCTGTCTGTCGGACCGGACAGGCGCGCCCGGCTGACCGTCCGACTCCCACCGACGAGCGCGACGCTGCTGATATTCGAAGCGGAATAATGGTTTTCCCATTCTGCAATCCGCAATTGATATGATGACCCGCTCCCTGCGCATCAGCGTGATTATTCCCACCCTCAACGAAGAGCAGACGATCGCGACCTGTTTGAGGCAGTTTCAAGACGGGACACCGCACGAAGTCATCGTGGTCGATGGAGCGAGCACCGACCGCACCGTCGAGGCGGCACGCCATCACTCGTTCGTTCGGGTCATCCAGAGCCCCCACTACGGGCGGGCGGTCCAGATGAACCTCGGCGCAGCGGAGGCGACGGGGGAGTTGCTCGTCTTCCTGCACGCGGATACGTTCCTCCCGGCGCGATGGCAGGACGCGATGCTCGCGTCGATCCAGCAAGATGGCGCGGTTGGCGGGCGGTTCCGTCTCCGTCTCGCCGAGCCCGGCCTGGCCTACCGGTGCATCGCGTGGGGGACAAACTTCCGCTCCCGCGTCCTGGGCATCACGTACGGCGACCAGGTGATCTACGCCCGCCGTGAGGCGTTCCAGCGAGTCGGCGGGTTTCCCCTCATCCCGTTGTTCGAGGACTCGGAATTCTGCCGGCGGCTCCGCCGGGAAGGCCGGTTTGCGTGGATCGATCAGCCGGTCATCACGTCCGCCCGGCGCTGGAAAGTCCGGGGCGTGATGCGAACGGTGCTCTTGATGTGGCTACTCCGGACGCTCTACACCCTCTCTGTGCCGCCCGACACGCTGGCCCGGTACTACGGCGCGGTACGGTGATTCGATTTTGGATTTTAGATTTTGGATTTTGGATTAGAAGAGGATTTACAGATCTCACCCCTCAATTTCTCAACTGCTTGACTTTGCTATTTCCTCACTATATACTCATTCATCATGAGCCGTACAGGTCATGTAATCCAAAATCCAAAATCTAAAATCCAAAATGCGATTGTCCTCTGATCTCATCACGCGCGTCCGTGCGGCGGTGAATGGCGAGCGGTTGCTCGACACCGCCATCTCGCTCGTCAGTGTACCCAGTCCGACCCGGCAGGCTGGAGCGGTCGCAGACCGCTTAGCGGCGCTGCTCACGGCGGACGGGTTTGCGGTCGAGCGGCCGGTCGCGGACTGGCCAGAGTCGCCCGCGGTCGTCGTCCGCTGGCGTGCGACCCCAGGCGGCCGGACCCTTCAGTTCGATGGCCATCTGGATACCGTGCACCTCCCGTACGTGCCGCCCCGCGTCGAGAACGGAATCCTCTACGGGCAGGGCGCGGCGGACATGAAGGGCGGACTGGCCGCTGCGGTGGAGGGACTGCGCGCGCTGCGGGATTCGGGGGGGCTTCAGGCGGGTGGCATCCTGCTGACCGCGCACGACCACCACGAGGGGCCCTGGGGGGATAGCCGTCAGGTTCACGCGCTCATCGCGGAGGGATACGTCGGGGATGGGGTACTCATCCCGGAGTATTTAGCCGACCGGCTGCCCATCGCAGGCCGTGGACAGGCGGTGCTCGAGATCGTCGTCCGCCGCCAGGGCGAGCGTGTCCACGAGGTGTTCCGGCCGCCGGGACAGCCGGACGTCATCGCCGCCGGAGCCGAAGTCGTGCGCCGGCTGAACGCCCTGAACGCCCGGCTCTCGCAGACGGTCTACCCTTACATCGGCCCGGAAACCGCGTTCGTCGGCCAGATCCACAGTGGCGAAATCTACAACCAGTCCCCGACCGAGTGCCGCATCTCAGGGACACGCCGGTGGGCGCCGGGCCACCCGATCCCGGACGCGCGGGATGAGTTCTTCGCCCTGATCCGGGAGGTCGCGGTGGAGACGGGCACGATCATCGACGGGGAGTTCTTAGTGATGCGGGACGGGTGCCGGGTGGCCGAGGCCGACCCGCTCGTCGGGGCGCTGCAGGCGGCGCACGAGGCGGTGACCGGCCGTTCCCTCCCGCTCGGCGCCAAGCCGTTCGTGGACGACGGCAACAGCTTCGTCGCTCGCGGTCGCGTCCCGGCCTTAAGCCACGGCCCGGCGGCGGACGGGGCGCATACGACGAACGAACGGGTGACAGTCGAGGAACTCGTCCGGGTGGCGGAAGTGTACGCGCTCACGGCGGTCGCCTTCTGTGGGTGACCGGACCGGCCATCCTGGTTCTCTCCTGGACGTTTGACAGCGTGTCACCACCTTTTTTCCGGCGCGGTGCCATTTTGACGAAATGTCACCGCCTCCGCCCGCGCTCCGGCTTTTTGCTCGCCAATCTGTCAATTCCTTCGGGTTGGCCTCGGTGTGTTTCCTCTCGTACGTCCAGGATCGCAACTCTCCAACTTCTATTTTAGCAAAGGGTTAAGTCGATCCTCTCCGCAGACTCCTGCGTGGCGCGCGGTCTGGCACGCTTCTTGCCTTCTGGATGGGGTGGGTTCACAATTTGCAGGCATGACAGATTCGCTATCACAGCTAACGTTCACCACGGAGGAGGTGGGGGAGCATGAGTGCCATACACACTCGTACGATCATGACGCGGACCGTGGGCGCTCTGGCGCTGATCGTGATGACGATGACAGGGTGCGCCTCGTTGAGTTATTACAGCGGGTCGGCGTCTGACAAGACTCAGATCAAGGACGTCCTGCTGGTGCACGCGCAGAGCGTCATCAGCGGCCATGTACCGGGTCATGCGCAAACGCATACGCCGGGCGCGATGACAGCCGGGCCGTTCACCGGAGATCCGGCAGTCCAGGCGCGGGCGATGACCCCGGACGCGCTCGCGCGGATGGGACAGTCGCCGGCGGACGAGCGCATCCCGCCCGAACGGGAAGTGGTCGGTCGCGTCCGGCTCACCCGGATGAAGATCCGGTTCATGACGGATCAGGTGGCCACCGTGACGTTCCGTGAAGTGGGGTTTGACGGGAGGAACCTGCAGGTGTTTCAGCATGATGTAGCGGCGTTCCTGAGCAAAGAGGGGCGGGAGTGGAAGATTTACGCGATGGCGGCGGGGGAGATCATGTTCGACCGGCAAGGCCTCGAACAATACTGGTACCTGGCCCCGTCTGAGGTGCGGAGCGCCCAGGAAGTCCCGATTCCACGATAACCGAGAGGAGTCAGCGTTGTACGATCACGAACACACTGGCTGAACGCCCGACGATCCGGCTCGACGTGATCAGTCCGCATCAGATGCCTCTCGAACACCCTCCGGCGGCTATGCCGTCGTAGCTGCACGGGATGTCAATCACCCGCTCGTCGATCGGCGGGCGAGTGATGCCGGCCGCCCCAGACCTTCCCTGGCTTTCTCTGCCTGCATTCCGGCGATACAAAACGCTTGACCATCTTGAGCGCATCGACTATGCTATACCCAGGCGTTGTGGCGAGCCCGTCCGGGGTCATCGTTTCCTCCGTTACAGCGTAGTCCACGACGAGACATACTCTTATGGCTCTCTCCAACCGGCTCGAACGGGCTCGGCTTGCCGTCTTTCCGGTGCAACCGGGCGAGTACGGGCCGCTCCTGTTGGGATTGGTGACGTATTTCTTCATCATCGGCGGGGTGATCCTGGGACGGAACGCCCGCGACTCCCTGTTCTTGAACAGCGGACTGGACGTCCGCGTCTGGCTGCCCTGGATGTACGTTTTCAACGCCTTCGCGGTCGTGGGGTGCTCCGCGATCTACGGAGCGTTCATCGATCGACTCGACCGACGGGTCTTCGTGACGATCACGACCCTGCTGTTCGCCGGGTCGCTGCTCGGCAGCCGGGTGGTGATCGAGAGTCAGATCAGATGGTGCTACGCAGCGCTCTACGTGCTCGCGCAGATCATCTGGCTGCTGTCAGTCATGCAGTTCTGGACGTTTGCCGGCGACCTGTTCGACAGCCGGCAGGTCAAACGGCTGTTTCCGGTCATCAACGTCGGTGGGCTCTTAGGGATGGTGGCCGCCGGGTTCGGCGGGCGGCCGCTGATCGCGGCCATCGGGACTGCCAACCTCCTGCTCGTCTGGGCCGGCCTGCTCGGCCTCAGCCTGGTCCTCCTCATCCGGATGCGGCGGAGTTTTCCGGCCGCCCGGCCAGTTCGTTTAGCACGGGATCAGGAGAAACCATCGGCCGGTCAGCTTTTCCGAGAGGGCATGGGGGCGGTCCGCGCGATGCCGCTGATGCGGCTGCTGGCAAGCCTCACGCTCGCGCAATGGATCGTCTTTACGCTGGTCGATTACATCTTCAACAAGACGGTGAAAGCGACGTATCCCCAGACAGACGAGCTGACCGCATTCTTAGGCGTGTTTCGCGGATGGGCGGGCGTGTCGGCGCTACTCCTCCAGCTCTTCGTGACCGCCCCACTCATCCGGGCGTTCGGGGTCGGCCGGACGATGCTGTGTCATCCCGGTTTTATGGTGTTGTCCACCGTCGGAGCCTCCTGGAGCCTGACGTTCTGGTCGGCATGCGCGGCGAAGTTCGGGGATCATGTGCTGTTATACACCATCCAGGACTCTTCCTATCAATTGCTCTACAACCCGATCCCGTTGGGCCGGCGTGGGCGGCTCCGGGCGTTCGTCGAGGGGTCGCTGAAGCCGATCTCGATGGGATTGTCGGGACTCATCCTGGTCGTGGCAGCCGCGATTTTTAGGAGTGTCGAACCGTTAGCGTACATCGCGCTCGGCCTGTCGGTCCTGTGGGCCGTGATCGCCGCACGCACCGGGCCGGCGTACCTGTCCGCTCTGGTCGCCGGGCTGCGCTCGCCCGATGAGGGGGCGAAAGCGCGGGCGGCGCAGAGCCTCCGCCACATCCATCCTGAGGAGTCGCAGGCTGTCCTGGTCGAGGGTGTCCAGAACCCTGACACCAAGATGGCAGTCTTCTCCCTGGAGTTGCTGCGAGAACTGCCCGTGCCGGCTGCCCGGCCGGCGATTCTCACGGCGCTGCAGCGACCAGAGGCAGAGGTGCGGGCGGCGGCGGTCGAGACGCTCACAGACATCGTGCCGCATGAGGCGTTTCCAGTGCTGGAACGGGCGATAGCGGATGAGTCGCCGGTCGTCCGCGCAGCCGCGGCCCGGTCGATGGGTAAGCTCAGCGATGAACGGGCGGCCGACCTCCTGGAGCGCGCGGTCGATGACGAGGACGCGAAAGTCCAGGAGGCGGCGCTCGTCGCGCTCACCCAGACGGGCGGGCTGGACGGGATTCTCGTCGCGGTTGAGCGGCTGAAGACGATGCTCGCCAGCTCGAAAACGGCTCACCGACGTGTCGCGGCCCGGACGCTCGGCGCGCTGCGGGCCCGGTCGATGACCCTCCCCCTGCTCCGCTTGCTCGACGACCCGGAGCCGCGCGTGCAGGCGGAGGCAGTCGAAGCCCTGGGCAAACTGCACGACATCCGGGCGATCCAGTCGCTCATCCAGGCGATGGCCGTCCGGCCGCTCCATCGCAAAGCCCGGCGAGCCATCACCGCCACGCTGAAACGTCATGCCGACCGGGTGGCCCCTGTGTTGCTTACCGCCGCCAGAAACCCGGCCTTGCAGCCGATCTGGCCTGATTTGCTCGACCTGATCGGCTGGGTGGATTGGGAAGGACAGACGACGGAGGTGGAGGCGTTCTATCTTAACCATCTCCGGGGTCCCAACCTCCGCCTGCGTCACGCCGCCCTGGAAGGACTCGAATCGCTCGTCGTCCGGACGCGTCAATCGGCGTTCCTGGCTCCCCCGCTCCTGGAGCATGCGGCCGGGGAACTCGCCATGCTGTACGATAACCTCCGGGGGCTTGACGTCCTGCGTCAGGCGCATGGCGCGGCGGCCGCCCCGGTCATCACGTTCATCGAGGATGAGAACCGGTTCATCCAGTGGGAGTTGTTCCGCATTCTCGGCCTGCTCTCCGATCCCGGCCTGCTCCGGACGATCTCGCACCGACTCTTCGGGGATGACCCGCGCCAGCGCGCGGATGCGGTGGAAGCGCTCGACAACCTCACGTTTAAGGAGATCGTCAGTCCCCTCGTCCCGACCCTCGACCCTCAGACGATTCGAACGGCTCTGCTGACGGATACCCGTCCGGCGCCGTCGGTGGAGGCATTCTTGCGGACGCTCGCCGGGCATCCGTCCCCCGCCGTCCGCGCGATGACGATGCACTGGCTGCCGAACTCCTACCCTGAGTTAGCTCGCCACTTCATCGAGGTCTTGCGTCACGATATCGACCCGACGGTGCAGGACGCGGTCCGCCGCGCCGGGCGCCGCCTGTCCGGGGAACCGGTCATGGAGTCTCCTATGATCAGCATCATCGAACGAATCCTGTACCTGAAGACACTCCCGATGTTCGCCCATCTCGACGCGGATCAGCTTCGTCTCCTGGCCGAGGTGGTGGTCGAGGAGAACCTGCCCGCCACGACGGTGATCTTCGAGCAGGGGGACGCGCCCGGCTCGCTGTACATGGTCGTCCGAGGGATGGTCGCCATCAACCGGGTGGTCGGCGGCCAGACGCGGACGCTGGGCACGTACGGGGGATCGACCTACTTCGGGGAGATGGCCTTCCTCGACGGCCAGCCACGGTCGGGGACGGCCGTGACGTCCGAGCCCACTATCCTGCTGAGTCTGTCGCGCGACGCGTTCAAGGACGTCATCAAGGACGAGCCGGAGATCGCCTTCGGGATCTTCAGCGAGCTGACGAACCTCCTCCGGCGGTCGTATCAGCAGATCGAAGAGATCGGACTGACTGAGACGACGCCGCAAGAGTATACCCCGACGGCGATGATGCGGGCGTGAGGGCGCGTCTGATGCTCGACCTGTCGGAACGGACCCTCAATCGCACGATCGTCAACCTGGCTTGGCCGGCCATCCTGGAGAACCTGCTCCAGACCTCGGTCTTCATCGTCGACAGTATTTTTGTGGGACGACTCGGCACGCGGGCGTTCGCGGCGGTCGGCCAGAGCACGATGATCCTGTTCACCGTCACGTTCGCGTTCTATGGGATCGGAGTGGCGGCGTCCGCCATCGTCGCCCGGAACCTCGGTCGGCGTGACACGGCGACGGCCAGCGAGGCGGCCGGCCAGGGACTTCTTCTCGGGGGGATCATCGGCATCGTCCTGACGGTCGTCGGCCTCCGGTACAGCCGGTTCGCTCTGACGGCTCTGGGCACCGCCCCTGACGTGATCGACCAGGCGAAGAGTTACCTGGACATCGTGTTTGCGTTCAGCCTGATTCGATTCGTCCTGTTCATCGGGAGCAGCATCCTGCGCGCGGCAGGGGATACCCGCACCCCGATGTGGTCGACGGGGATCATGAACCTGTTCAACATCATCGGGGACTGGGTGCTGATCTTCGGGATCGGGCCGTTCCCCCGCATGGGATCGGACGGCGCTGCCCTGGCTACCGGCCTGTCGTTTGTCGTCGGGGCGGGGATCATCCTGTTCAAACTCCTCAGGTCAGGCCCTGGATTCTACGTCATCGGCCGGGATATCCGGCATCTGAATGTCGACCATATCAAGACGATCATTCAGATTGCCCTGCCCAATTTAGGAGAACAACTGTTCCTGCAGGGCGCGTACTGGCTGTTTCTGTGGATGGTGACGAGCCTGGGCACGACCCCGCTGGCCGCTCATTTTATGGCGGTGCGGGTGGAGTCGCTCTCGTTTATGCCCGTGTTCGGCCTGTCCGTCGCCGTCGCTACGATCGTCGGCCAGAGCCTCGGAGCAGGCCGGAGCGACCTGGCCGAGCTGACCGTGAAACGAGCCGCCGTGCTCGGGACGGCGTCGATGATCGTCCTGGGCGGAATCTTCGTCGCCATTCCGGGTCTATTCGTCCGGCTGTTCAGTCCCTCCCCGGATGTCTACGATCTGGCCGCTGTCTGTGTTCAGATCTCCGCCCTCGAGCTGCCGACGTCCGCCCTGTTGATGATCTATATGGGGGCGATGCGCGGAGCGGGCGACACCCTCAGTCCGATGCTGATCAGTTTTTTCGGGGCCGTCTTCCTCCGCGTCGGGGTGATTTATCTCTTGACCATACGACTGGGACTGGGACTTCCGGGTATCTGGTATGGTACGGCCATCGATTGGGGACTCCGAGCGGCGGTCGGCTACGCCCTCTTCCGGCGAGGGCGGTGGAAGCAGATTAGAATATAAGGGCTCGGGGTTCGGGGTTGGGGGTTCGGGATACGGGAAAGGCAAAGCGAACAGAGTGACACAACGTTTTCATGCACGACTGGTATTCCCGCAAAAGCGAGAATCCAGTCATCCGTTGCTTTTCCCGAACCCCGAATCCCGAATCCCGTACCCCGTCTTTTTATCATTTCTCCATGTCTCGTGCGTTCCTTATCCTGCTCATC
>JACQVL010000109.1 GCA_016209865.1 Candidatus Latescibacterota bacterium
ACGGCAACTATCCCTCCAACGACAAAGGCCAGCGCCTCTACCCACGCTACGAGTTCTTCAAGCAGTGTGTCGAGGTGTTCGAAGCGAGCGGCCGGTCGGTCCCCGTCTTCAACGACAAGCACCTGTCGTGGAACTGGGATTACGCGGTCGAGATGTACGAGACAGCCCGTCGGATGGGGTTTGCGTTCATGGCCGGGTCGAGTCTTCCGGTCACCTGGCGGACGCCGTCGATCGACATGCCGCCTGGCGCGCGCGTCGAGGAAGCGGTGTGCGTCGCCTACGGCGGAGTTGACAGTTACGATTTCCACGCCTTAGAGACGCTGCAGTGCATGGTCGAACGGCGCGCGGGCGGGGAGACCGGCGTGACATGGCTGCAAGCCTACCGGGGGGAACGGTTCTGGAAGGCCCACCATGAAGGTGTCTGGTCGCCGGAGCTGTTCGAATCCGCCCTCTCGCGCAGCCATACCCTCAAACCCGCACGCGCCGGGTTCAACGACATCTTCCCCACGTTAGACGAGATGAAGCAGGTCGTCACAGACCCGATCGCCTACTGCTACGAGCACGCGGACGGCCTGCGGTGTGCGATGGTCCTGATGAACGGCCTGGTGCAGGATTTCAACTTCGCCGCGCGGGTAGAAGGACAGTCGGAGCCGTTGTCCACGCAGATGTACCTGCCGATGCCGCCAGCCCGCACCTCGTTAGCCAACTTTTTCTCCCCGCAGGTGAACAATGTCGAGCAGATGTTTTTAACGGGGAAACCGACCTACCCGGTCGAGCGGACGCTGTTGACGACCGGACTGACGGCCGCCGGAGTCGAGAGCCTCTTCCGGGATCAGCAACGGGTCGAGACGCCCCATCTGGCGGGTCAGTACCAGCCGACTGCGGAATCCACGTTCTGGAGGACGTAATGACTTCCCCAACACCCCCGAAACGCCTGGCGGTCATCGCCACGGTCTACCGGTATCTGTCGCACGCCCAGCATTTTGCCGACCGGTTTCTGGTGGGCTATCCCCGCCAGGGACGCTGGCACCGTCCTAACACGAAGGTCGTCTCCCTCTACGTCGATCAGCGTCCCGAAGGCGACCAGAGCCTCGACCGGGCGCGCGAATTCGGGCTCACCGTCTACCCCACGATCCCCGAAGCCCTGCGCTGCGGGGGCGAACGGCTCGCCGTCGACGGCGTCCTGCTGATCGCCGAACACGGGGAGTACCCGCGGAATGAAAAGGGGCAGATTCTTTACCCGCGCCATGAGTTCTTCAAGCAGTGCGTCGAGGTCTTCGAGCAGGACGGCCGGGCGGTTCCCGTCTACAACGACAAGCACCTGTCGTACAGCTTCGAGAAGGCGCAGGAGATGGTCGACGATGCTCGCCGCCTCGGCTTTTCCCTGTTAGCCGGGTCGTCCCTTCCGGTGACCTGGCGGCTGCCCGATATCGACCTCCCGCTCGACTGCGACATTGACAGCGCGCTGATGGTGGGAGTGGGCGGGTCAGACTCGATGGACTACCATGCCCTTGAGACGATGCAGTGCATGATCGAACGGCGACGGGGTGGGGAAACGGGCGTCAAGGCAGTGCAGATGATCGAAGGGGACGCGGTCTGGGAAGCGGGCGAGCAGGGGCGCTGGTCGAAGGAACTGCTGACCGCCGCCCTGTCCCGCAGTGACACTCCGCAGGGACTGACGATCACGGACGGCCGGACGCAGGATGTGGTCGGCAGCGGGGAGCTGCCCCGCTTAGTCGAGCATCCGGCGGCGTACTTCATCGAGCATCTCGACGGCCTGAAGACAACGCTGCTGATGCTCAACGGCGCGGTGCAGGATTTCTGCTTCGCGGCGCGCGTGAAGGGCGTCCCGGAGCCGGTGTCCACGCAGTTCTTCCTGCCGCCGGTCCCCAACGTCACGTACTCGGCGTGTCTCGTCGCCAAGATCGAGGAGATGCTCATGACCGATCGAGCGCCGTTCCCGGCCGAGCGCACCCTCATCGTCAGCGGCATCCTGGAGAGCTGTCTGACGTCGCGCATCCAGGGCCACGAGCGTCTGGAGACGCCCCATCTCCGCGTTCAGTACCGGGCGCCGGCGGAGTCCCAACATTGTCGAGCCTGACCATGAATCCGATCTCAGATGCTGACGTGATCGTCGTCGGCGCCGGGCCGGGGGGGAGCGCGGCGGCCGCCCGGCTGGCGCTGTCAGGTCGGCGGGTGCTGCTCCTGGAAGCTGCGACATTCCCCCGTGACAAAGTCTGCGGGGACGTTCTCCTGCCAGAGATCGACGCGCTTCTGGCCGCCATCCGGACCGACCTGCGTACCCTGGCCCCGGACGCCCGCTGTCTGGGCGGCTGCGTCTACACCGCGCCCGGCGGCCAGCGCATCACGGGGGAGATGCGCGACGCACACGGCATCGTCCGTCCCTGGCGGATCTTACCCCGCCTGGTGTTCGACCATCGGCTGGCAGAGCACGCGTGCCGCTGCGGGGCGCAGCTCCGGGAGGAGCATCGAGTGGTGGAGGTCGAATGGGAGGCTGAACGTGCCCGGAACGTCGTCCACATCCGGACGCCCGGCGGCACGGCGACCCTCACCGCGCCTATCGTCATCGGGGCGGACGGGGCGACCAGCCGGGTGGCGCGTAGCCGGGGTC
Source organism: Candidatus Latescibacterota bacterium (assembly GCA_016209865.1). Taxonomy (GTDB): domain Bacteria; phylum JAAXHH01; class JAAXHH01; order JAAXHH01; family JACQVL01; genus JACQVL01. The sequence continues at coordinate 2,633 of JACQVL010000109.1, forward strand.
TGCGTCCCTCCGCCGCCGACCGCAGCGCCAACCTGTGCGTCGCCCTCCGCACGTACGTGCCCTGGACAGACTCGCAGCCGTCGTTCGAGGTGATCACCGACCATGCCCTGGGCGCGGGCTGCTGCTGGATCGTCCCCGGCCCGGACGGGCGGGCGAACGTCGGCATCGGCCTGGTCGACCCCGGCCGTGAATCCCGTGCCGGTTCACTGCACGCCCATCTGGAACGGGTGTTAGGGGGACGGGTGGATTTTACCCAGGCTTCGTCGCCAGCCGGATGGCAGCTTCCGTTCGGCGACCTTCGCCGGCGCGCGACGGCGGATGGCCTGCTGCTCGTCGGGGATGCGGCCGGGTTCATCGACCCGTTCACCGGTCATGGGATTCACACCGCCATCCACAGCGGCCTGCTCGCCGCGCGAGCGGCCGAGGAGGCGCTCGCCACTGGCGACGTCCGCGCCTCGGCTCCGCCGTTCCGCGCATACGAGCGCGCCTGGAAGCGTCGCTTTGGCCGTGATTTTCTGCTCGGCCGCTGGCTGCAATGGACGATGCGGCGGGCGCACGCCTCGCCGTGGATGATCGAGTTGATCGTGAACCGTGCCGCCCACAACCGTCGCTGGGCGGACCGGTTCATGGGACTGGTCGGACACGCTCTCCCCAAGACGCACATTCTGCATCCCGGCTTTCTCCTCGACTTCATCCGGTCCGACGCGGCCTGGCGTCGCCGTCGGCAGGTGGCCTGATGCGTCCTCCGTTCTCCCTCTCCGGCGCGGAGGCGATCGCGGAAACGATCGCCGCGCGGGATTACAACAACCTGTACCGCACGAGTTGCTTCTTCCGTGACGTCGAGCGCTACCGCGCGTTCTGCGCTCAATACGCGATCATGCGGGTCGTGGACGACCGGATCGACGCGCTTCCGTCCCGTTCGACGCTCTCGTCTGACGCTCGCCGCGCCGAGCAGAAGATCGTCATGGCCTGGCGCCATGCCGTCACTGCCGCCCATCGCGGCCAGACGGCTGATTTCTCTCCCCTGATGAGCCATCTGGTCCATCCCCAGGCGGGTGACCTGCTGGAGGCTCTGACCGGCGCGTGCGAGCGGTTTCCGGTCCCGCTGAGCCTGTGGGACAATTTTTTCGACGCGATGGAGTGGGACCTCGAACGATCCCGGTTCCGCACGTACCAGGAATTCCTCGGCTACGCCGAAGGGGCGACCGTCGCCCCCACCACGATCTATCTCTACTTGCTCAGCGCGAGCGAACAGGCGGACGGACGGTACCGGCCGCCGGACGACTTCGACCTCATCCGGTGCGGCCGGGCGCTCGGCATCTTCTCCTACCTCGGCCACATCCTCCGCGACCTGCCCGACGACCTGTCAACGGGTGGCGACGGCTTGCTCTACTTCGCGGCCGACGACCTGAGCCGTCATCATCTCACCGAAGAGATGCTGTTCGCCGACCTGGCCGCCGGTCGCGGGAGCGAGGCGCTGCGCGGGCTCGTCGCCGACCTGGCGGGACGCGGCCGGGCAGACCTGGCGGAAGGCCGTGGCTACCTGACGGCACTGGACGGACGGCTGACCCCGGACTGCACCTTCATCCTCGAACTCATCATCACCATCTACGAAGCGGTGCTGACCAAGATCGAAGCGTGCGGCTATGACCCGATGGCCCGCCGCCATCACCTGACCGACGAGGAGAAAGACCGGATCGCGTTCGAGGTGGCCAGACGGACGGCATTCCTCCCTACCCCGGGTCCCCGCCGGGCAGGTGGGCAGTCCCGACCCCCACCCTTCCCTCCACCGGGCAGTGGGCAATAGAAGCCGTTCCCCCGTCCACTGCCTACTGCCCACTGCCTACTGCCCGGTGGGGAAGGGCCGGGGGTGAGGGGCCTACCCGTGCAGGATGGGGTGGCCAACACCGGGGACGAAGAGCAGATCGACGAAGAACGACAGGCCGACGCCCAAGAAATGGCCGAGGATCAGCCCGATGAAGAAGGGGACCGCTCTGCGGTAGCGGTCGATGCCGCCGAAGCGGAGGATGAGGCGTTTGACGGCCCAGACGACGAAGATCGCGGCGGCCTGATTCCGGATCATCCAGACCGACGCGACCGACAGCCCGACGGGATGCAGCGGCCACCAGGGGAAGCGGTACTGCATCACGGTCAGCCCGGCCATGGCCGCTGCGCCGCCGGCCATGAACGTGAGCTTCTGGACATCCATCCCTTCCGGCGTCTTGATCTTGCCTAAGACCTCCTCGAACGCCCGGAGACCGGCGCCAGACGACACCTGGAAGAACCACGACCGGAAGTTGGACGCCCCCTGCTCATAGCCCATCACGATGATGTACCCGATGGACGCCGCAAACCCCACCAGGACGGCCACCGCGATGGCGACACTCAGCCCGCGCCGGTCGCTCCGGATGGCGTCGTGCAATTTCGCCGCATGGGCCGCCGCGGGCATGAAGATCGACTGCACGTCGCCGAAGAACGAGTAGGCCAGTCCCAGGGCGGTCAGGCCGGGCGGGGTGATCGCACGGGTTCCCAGAGAGACGATCGTCATCGCCTGGCCGACGATGGGCGTGGTCACGTAGTAGACGCCCGTCTGGACGACGATCCGGGTGATGCCGACGTAGGCGATCAGGACGCACCCCAAGAAGAGCAGCGCCGCCGGGTAGGGCAGTCCGGCGCGATGCAGCCAGGCGAGCATGTAGACGACCCCCAGGCACAGCCCCACGACCGCGGCGCGGTAGGACAGCAATTCCCCGGAATCATCGACGGGCGCGCGGCGATCCCACGCCTTGCGGAACACGTCACGAAGATGGTCGCGGGCCATCCACAGGCTCCAGAGAACCATGACGACGAACGCGCCCCAGCACTGCCAGGAAGTGGACGGCAGTCCCCAGACGAACGCGTCGGTCCTGGTCACGCCAAGCCCGAAACGATTAAACAGTCCTTCCTCTATCAGGGTGATGAGGTAGAAGAACCAGATGCTGAACGTGACGTTCGTGTGGACGAAGTACATGAAGCCGATGACAGGAAAGTACAGCCGGACGTTGATCGGCGGAAACCCGCGTGCGACGGTGATGGGGTAGTCCCATGCGATCGGGGAGACGACGGGCCGGAAGAACCCGGCGATGTTCCAGAGCACGATGACGAGCGGGATGCTCGCGCCCACCCAGCACCAGGGACTGCGGAGGATCGCCGGGACAGTCGAGGGACTGTCCGCGTCGGCGACGAGCGTCTGCGGGACTTCCATCAGAGGGAAGACGAGGCGCTCGCGCTCGACCCATTGCCTGCGGAGGATGACGACCAGGACGAAGCACACGAAGTAGAGCGTCCACACGAAGCTGAGCCACCAGAACAGGGGGACCGCCCAGGCATGCAGGAGGACGCGCCAGGGGACGGGTTCTCCGGCGGGCAGCCCTTCGAAGAACCACGTCATGGCTTTCTGCGCATTGTCAGGGATGAGCCAGGAGGGCAGGTGAGGGAGGACGTACTCCGCCCATTGGTTTTCGGGGGAGGCTAAGTAGTGAGGGGTAGTCGGGATGGCGAGCAAAAACCCCACCATGAAGATGGGGATGCCGGTGACGACCAGCCCCATGACGACGACCGTGACCAGCTCGGCGGGACGCAGCGCCCAGGGGGGATGGACGGCCTTGAGGAGGCTGTTCAGCAGGATCAGGCACAGGAAGGGGAAACCCACCCCGATCGGGAAGAACGACCAGGTGATCTCGGAAGACCCTAACACCCAGATCGCCGAGGGCGCGCCCACGCAGACGAGCAGCACCTGGACGAGGCCGAGGAGCAGGGAGCGCAGAGTCAGTCCGCTCATCCCGCGCCGCATCCGACGATCACGGCCGTATACGAACGAGGCATAGGGGGCTCCAAGGTGGCATTCGCAACTGTTCCAATAATAGACAGCGTCTCTTGCGCTGACAAGGATTTTCTGAGTGGTTGAGTTACAGTCCCAGGATGAAAGGCTTGACACCGGAGACATTTATGACGATGTTTATCAAACAGAATCACGCGTAGGGGCGATCCTTGTGATCGCCCGCATCGGGACGAAGACCAGATTCGTCCCTACATGGTATTGCCAATTCTGTTCGTCAAAATTCATGAGCATCATCGTTCAGCTTTTTGATAAAATCCCGACACGAAAGGGCGACTATGCCTGAACCGAAAATAGCCAATCCCCTGCTCGACTGGGACGAACTTCCCGCATTCGACCGTATAGAGATCAGTCACATCGAACCCGCCGTGCGCGCCACGCTCGCCGCCTGCGAGCACGCGTTGAGCGAACTCGAAGGGACGACGCCGGCCGCATGGTCGGCGCTGATGGAACCGCTCGAACGCCTCGAAGACGACCTCTCCCGTGTCTGGGGCATCGTCCGCCATCTCTATGCCGTGCGCAACAGTCCTGACCTGCGCACGGTATACGACCGGCTCCAGGGGGATGTGGTGGCGTTCTCCACCCGCCTCGGCCAGAGCCGTCCGCTCTTCAAGGCGTTCCGCACGCTCCGCGACAGCGCCGAATGGGCCCGGTACGACGAGGCACAGCGGCGTATTCTCGAATCATACATCCGCGAAGCGGAACTGGAGGGCGTCGGCCTTGAAGGAGAGGCGCGGGAGAGGTTCAACGCGCTCACCCAACGGTACGCCGAACTCTCCACCCGCTTCTCGAACAACGTCCTCGACGCGACGAAGGACTTCACCCTGACGCTCACCAGCCGGGACGACGTCGAGGGATTGCCGGCCAGTCTGCTCGACCTGGCCCTCGACACCGCGCGGAGCGCCGGACATCCGGACGCCACCCCCGAATCCGGTCCCTGGGTCATCACCCTCGACTCCCCGAGCTTCTTCCCCTTCTTGCAGCACAACACGCGCCGCGACTTGCGGGAACGAGTCTACCGCGCGTTCATCACGCGCGCCTCGGCGGGCGGGCTGGACAATACCCCCCTCATCGACGAGATCCTCGACCTCCGCCAGGAGAAGGCCCGGTTGTTAGGGTTCCAGACGTTCGCGGAGGTCAGCCTCAGCCGCAAGATGGCCCCGAATGTGGAGACGATCCAATCCCTGCTCGACGAGCTGCGGCAGGCGGCCCATACGGCTGCGGTGCGTGACCTGGAAGAGCTGCGCGACCTGGCCCGGTCGGCGGGGGCGGCCGAGGCGGACGACCTCCGCCACTGGGACATCCCGTTCTGGGCGGAGCGGCTGCGCGAAGCCCGGTACGACCTCCACGATGAGGAATTGCGCCCGTATTTTGCCCTGCCCCGTGTCCTGGACGGACTGTTCACCTTAGCGGAACGGCTGTTCGACATCCGGGTCGTCCCGGCGGACGGCGAGGCGTCCATCTGGCATGAGGATGTGCGATTCTCCCGGGTGTACGACCGCGACGGGTCGCCGCTCGCTGCGTTCTACCTCGACCCGTACAGCCGTCCCGCCGAGAAGCGAGGGGGAGCGTGGATGGACATGCTCGTCGGCCGGAGCGCGGTGATGGCTCCGCCCAGCGCGGCCGTCCGCCTGCCAGTCGCCTACCTGATGTGCAACCAGACCCGGCCGATCGGCGGCAAGCCCTCGTTGATGACCTTCAGCGAGGTCGAGACCCTCTTCCACGAATTCGGCCACGCCCTGCAACACATGCTGACGACCGTCGACTACGGCCCGGCGGCCGGGATTTCCAACGTGGAATGGGACGCGGTGGAGCTGGCCAGCCAGTTCATGGAGAACTGGTGCTACCACAAGCCGACCCTGCTCGGCCTGGCCGAGCATTACGAGACCGGTCAGCCGCTGCTGGACGAGACCGTCGAACGCATCCGAAAAGCCCGGACGTTCCGCGCCGGGACCGACACCCTGCGTCAGGTGCTGTTCGGTCTGGTCGACCTGGAACTCCATCACCGCTTCAACCCCGCCGGCCCGGAAAAGCCGGTCGATATCTACACCCGCCTCAGCGAGCAGACGCTGGTCCTGCCGCCGTTGCCGGAAGACCGGTTCCTCTGCGCCTTCACCCACATCTTTTCAGGGGGCTACGCCGCCGGGTATTACAGCTACAAATGGGCAGAAGTCCTGAGCGCGGACGCGTTCGCCGCCTTCGACGAGGCGGGCCTCGATGATGAGGCGACAGTGCGCCGCCTGGGACGGCGCTTCCGCGAGACCGTCCTCGCGTTAGGGGGAAGCCGGCACCCGATGGACGTGTTCAAGGCCTTCCGCGGCCGCGAACCCTCGACCGAGGCGCTGCTCCGGTACAGCGGGCTGAAGGGATGAGTGGTCGGTTGCAATCAGTGACGAGTGACAAGTGACGAGTGACGAGAAAAATCGGTTATCATTCTCGCAAAAAATGACAAAGACCTCCTTCCTTACTCTGACTCTTTTGTCCGTCCCGTAAACAGATGCTTCAGGATCACCGCGAAGATCTTGACCGTCGCCCGGACCGTCCCACCGACCGTCCCGCTGATCTTGGACGACCCGATGCGGCGCCGGTAGCGGACCGGGACTTCCAAAATTCGGTAACCCATCCTGGCCGCCTTGATCTGCATCTCGACTGTCCAGCCGAACGTCCGGTCTTGCATATTCAACCCCAGGAGCTTATCGAACCGAATCGCCCGGAACGGCCCCAGGTCGGTGTACTCCGCCCCGTAGAGCGCCCGCACGGCGAACGAGATGAGACGATTCCCGATGAGGGCGTGGATCGGCAAGGCGCCCGGCTCCCGGACGCCCCGCGTCCGCGACCCGATGACCAGGTCGTACCCGTCCTCGACGATGGGGGCGATCAGGGACATCATCTCCTCAGGATAGTCGCTGTAATCCCCGTCCAGGAAGACGACGATATCCGGCCGGAATGCAGCCGCGGACGCCATCCCTCGCAGGCACGCCGCCCCGTACCCCTGTTGAGACTCGGAGACGACCAGCGCCCCGGCTTCAGCGGCCACCGCCGCCGTCCGGTCGGTCGACCCGTTGTCGACGACGATCACCCGTGCGACGAGGCCCGCCGGGATAGCGGCCAGGACCTTCCCGATCGCCTGTTCCTCGTTCAACACGGGGATGATGGCGATGATGGATGGAGGCTGAGTCATGAAGTCACTGACTACCAATTACAGAGTGACGAGTGACGAGTGACGGCACTGAATAGAGCCACACTTGCACTGAAATGACAACCTTCAGGACGATTATGTCCTACTGTTACAGAGAATTGGGTATGAGTTGCCGGAATTTTTCTGTACTCGTCACTTGTCACTCGTCACTGATATTCACCGACCACCGAATCAACGCCCCCTCTCCCCCACCTGTCAACCCCTTTCTCACAAGATGTCGTATAAAATACTTGACAAAACCACTATATATGCTATTATTACAAACGTTTAGTTATTCTCCGTTTAGGTAGTGCGTCAACGGCGGTGGGAAAACACACGTGTTCCCATCGCGTTGAGAAGCCTTCCACTCTTTGACGGGGGAACGACACGGATGCGACTGTCTCATCTCCATATCCTGGGGTTCAAGTCGTTTGCCGATAAACTCGACATCGCGTTTAGCGACGGGATTACGGCGGTCGTCGGTCCGAACGGGTGCGGGAAAACAAACATCGTCGATGCCATCCGGTGGGTCCTGGGGGAGCAACGGGCCACCGTCCTCCGGGGCGGCCGGATGGAGGACGTCATCTTCAACGGCTCCGCACGCCGGAAGCCGCTCGGCATGGCGGAAGTCTCGCTCACCATCGAGAACACGAAACACCTCCTCCCGATCGAATACAGCGAAGTGACGATCACCCGCCGGGTCTTCCGGTCGGGTGAGAGTGAATACCTCTTGAATAAAGTCCCCTGCCGACTCAAGGACATCACCGACTTATTTCTCGACACCGGGATGGGTACGCACGCCTATTCGATGATCGAGCAGAGCATGGTGGACGCGATCGTCAACGGGAGCCCGCTCGAGCGCCGGCTGCTGATCGAAGAAGCGGCCGGCATTAATAAATATAAGACGCGCCGGAAGCTGGCGGAACGAAAACTGGAGAGCACCGAACACGACCTCGTCCGCATCGCGGATATCTTGGATGAGGTCGATAAGCAGGCCGGCGCCCTCCGGCGCCAGGTGTGGAAGTGCGAACGCTACCAGCGGTTCGCCCAGGAGCAGAAAGAGTTCGAGATCGCCCTCGCCCACCACGACTACCTGACCGTCCGGAAGGACGCCGAACCCATCCGCGGCCAGATCGACGCCTTAGCCGGGGAGAAGAACATCCTCTCCGCGAAAGCCTCCGCCGCCGAGACCCGGATCGAAACCCTCCAGCTCGACCTGATCGAGAAAGAAAAAATCCTCACCGCGCGCCAGCAGGACGTCAACGCCTGCGATCAGCGGATCCATGAGTTGAACGAGCAGGTGCTCGTCCACCGCGAGCGGCGGAGCGGTCTGGAGAGCCGGATTCAGTCGGCCGACCAGGAATGTCTGACGATTCGAGTGGAGTTGGAGACCGCCCTCGCCCAGCAGAAGAAGGCGGAGCAGGAGAGCCAGAGTATCGAGAAAGAGATCGAACGAGCGCGGCAGGTCTTCCAGAAGCGGGACGAGGAATCGCGGGCGTTTGCCCGGCACGTCACCGAACGGAAAGAACACGCCCGGACGGTGCAACAGCGACGGCTCGACCTCCTTCAGAAGCAGACGGAGCAACGGGGATCGTTAGCCGGGCTGACCTCCCGCCTCGACAGCCTGCACGACCGGCAAGGCCAGCTCACCCAGTCCCTGGACGCGGTCCGGCGGAACCGGACGGACATCGACGCCCAGGCGAAGCAGGCGAGCGCAGACCTGAAGGCACTGACGGCGACGGTCGATGACCTGATGGAGCAGAGAGCGACGGTCGACCAGGACATCGCGGACGGCCAGCAGCGCCGGGACGGGCAGCGTGCCCGGAGGGCGGCGCTGGAGACGCAGCTCGCCGCCAAAGCGCGTGAACATGCCGTGCTCGTCGAGATGCGGCAGCGGTACGAAGGGTACGGCCAGGGTGTCCGCGCCCTCTTGGCCAATGGCCCGGCCATCAACGGGCTGAGGGGGACGGTGGCGGACGCGATCACCGTCGATCCCCCTTACGCGGCGGCGATCCAGGCGTTCTTAGAGGAGGCGCTGCAGTACGTCTTCTCGACCTCCACCGACGCCGCCCGGTCGGGCATCCGGTACCTGAGCGATGACCACAAAGGCAAGGCCTCCTTCCTCCTCCTCGACCGGCTGTCCGCTCATCAGAAATCATTCCGCAATCCGCAATCTGCAACCCGCAATCTGGGTCCCGGCGTCCTCGGCCGGGCCACCGACTTTGTCCGCGTCCCCGCCGGCCTGGAGCCGGCGATCACTCATCTGCTCGGTCACGTCCTGCTCGTCAACGACCTGGACACCGCCTTCCACATCGCCGACAAGGCCGGCGCGGACAACGGGTGGCGGTTGCTGACGCTCGACGGCGAGGTGGTTGATCCGGCCGGGCTTGTGGCGGGCGGGGCGACGGCGGACGAGGATACGGGCCTGCTCAGCCGGACGGCGCGGATCGAGGCGCTGGAACAGGAGATCGCGCAGGCGTCGGCCGAACAGGCGGCCGTGTCTCAGGAGGTCGACGCGCTCACCACGCAGCTCAACGACCTGATCGAACGCCGGACGGTGACGGAACGCCGGCTGGCCGAACAGCAGCAGGCTCAGCTCCAGGCGGAGAAGACCGCCAGTCAGCTCGAATTCCAGCGCACGCAGTTGACCGAGCGGGAGCACGCCCTCACCGACGAGGCCGAACAGGTCGAGGCGGGGACGAAACAGGACACTGAGCAACTGACCGCCCTCAAGGCCGGCCTGGCGCGACTCGAACAGGAACGGGACGATGCAGAGCGGGAAGACCGGGCGGCACAGGAGGCGCTGGAACGGCTGGAAGCGGACGGGCAGCGGCTGCTGAACGCCGCCCAGGAAGCGCGCGTCGCCCTCGTCTCCATCGAGAGCCGGGGGAATGAACTGCGGGCGGCGTGCGATCATCTGCGGGAACAGGAGCAGCGGCTGACGACCAGCCTCCGGCAGCGCGAGCAGGAGATCGCGGACGCGACCGTGAAAGTGACCGAGCTGAAGCGGCTGCTCGACGAGGGAGAAGCTACGCTCAAGACGCTCTACGCCGACCGGCGGGAGAAGGAAACCGCCCGGGACGCTGTCGCCGCCGAGCACCGGGCCCTCCAGGACGACATCCGGACCCTCCAGACCGAGGCACAGGAAACCCGGAAAGCGTTGGGTGAGCTGCAAGACCAGATCCACAGCGCCGAGCTCCGGGATGCGGAACTGTTCATGCGGGGGAATGAGATCCGCCGGCTGCTCATCCAGCAGTACGACACCGACCCGGAGACCCTGCCCGGCGTCCCGCAGGTGCCCGGTCTGGAGGAGTTCGACCCCGACCAGGCGAGGGGTCTGCTCCAGGACGTGCGGCGGCGGATCGACGAACTCGGCCCGATCAACTTAGCCGCCGTGGATGAATACAACGCGGTGAAGGAGCGCTCAGACTTCCTGACGCAGCAGCGGGACGACCTGATCGAGGCGAAGAACAACTTAGAGAAGACGATTATCAAAATGAACAAAGCCGCCCGGGCCCGGTTTCTCGATACCTTCGAGGAGGTCCGGCGGAACTTCATGAAGACGTTCCAGGCGTTGTTCGAGGGAGGAGAATCCGACCTCCGGCTGGAGGACGGCGACCCGCTGGAAGCCGGGATCGAGATCGTCGCCCGGCCGCACGGGAAACGGCTGCAGAGCATCGCCCTCCTCTCCGGCGGGGAGACCGCTCTCACTGCCATCGCCCTCCTGTTCGCCATCTATCTCGTCAAACCCAGCCCGTTCTGCATCTTCGACGAAGTCGATGCCCCGCTCGACGACGCCAACATCCGGCGGTTCGCCGCCGCCCTCCGTCAGTTCGCCACAGACACCCAGTTCATCGTCGTCACCCACAACAAACGGACGATGGAAGCGGCGGACTGCCTGTACGGAGTGACGATGGAAGAACCCGGCACCTCCAAGATCGTGTCCGTGCGGCTCGAAGGCGACGGGGAGAACGGGACGGTCGTGTCCGCCCCGACGAACGGGGCGCGGGCCGGGGTTCCCGTCGCCAACGGAGAATAACCCGCGCCGGACGCACCATTCCGCTTTTTTCCTTCCTGATTGATTCACTCCCGCTATCCTTTTTCCTCCTCGCGCGTCTTTTCTATAGACCCCCTCGACCTCGGAGCCACCCCGCATGAGCCAGGACCAGCCCAGTGATGCCGAGCTGATCGAAGCACACCGGCATGGGAGCGCCACTGCGTTGATGCAACTGTGGTTGCGGTACGACAGCCTGGTGTACGGGATCGCGCACAGTCTCGTCCGGCAGCGCGAGGCGGCGGAAGACATCCGGCAAGAGGTGTTCCTGAAGATGTATCAGGGGTTAGCCCGCTTACAGGACGCCACGAAATTTTCGAACTGGTTGCACACCATCACCCACAACACCGGAAAATCCTGGCTCCGCCGTCAGCGGACGACCGTCCCGGTCGACTCCCTCGCCGCCGACGAGCATCCGACGGCTTCCTTCGCCGCCGACCTTGAACAGCGCGAACAGCGGACGGCCCTGCGGCGCATGATCGATCAGCTCCCGGTCGAGTACCGGACCGTCGTCGAGCTCCACTACTTTGAGGGTCAGCGCATCATGCACATCGCCGCATTCCTCGGCCTCTCCGAGGCGACAGTCAAATGGCGGCTGTACAGAGCGCGAGACATCCTCCAGCGAGCCGCGAAACTCGCGGGCTATGAGGTTCCTGAACAACCTGAGCGATGAAAGGAGTGATTCCCATGACGATGAACATCAACACCCTGATCAAACTCTTGAAGAACTTTCAGGAGGAACTGCACGTGTGTATGGACCACAAGAACCGTGAGGGAACAGTGAGTGGAGGCGTCATAGGCAAGCCAGACCCTATTCTGCTTGGTGATTTCATCGTGGAGGCATACAACAATTACTTAACCGCTGCCAAAGCGTGCTGCGATCATCCCCTCATTCAGACACTCTCGCCAGTCGAGAAGCTGGATGAAGCTACCGGGATTGCCGATACAACAAGGGTCGGGAGTCATCCCCGGTTGCAGAAGATGCACGAAGTCGCCTTAGCGACCCGGCAATTGGTGACCTGCTTAGAGCAGGCGATCCAGACAGGCCAGGCGGGTACCTACAGTGAGACGATCGGAGTGATGGCCTTGTTAGAGAGCCTGGGCGATAACCTCCGACACCTCGAACGAGATATCGCAGACGCGAAGCTCACGGGAAGACACGTCGGGGACGATGAGTGGCGTGAAGCGGCCCGCCCGTTGCTGGATGCGTACAACCAGTATGTGAATATCCTCCAGGAACAGACCGAGGACCCGGTCCTCCGGAAGCTGTTTCGCCCGCTGGAACCGGACGAGGCGCGGGGGTACAGCTATCTCCTCTCCCAGGTGAAACTGGCCCAGACGGGGTTGCTCACCTATCTGCGCAAGACGGCTGAACGGCAAGAATGATGACCCCCAATCCATTACGCATATTGTTCAAAAAATCCTTGACACTACGAAACGTTTCGTATATATTGTACGAAAATCTTCGTATCAAAAATTATCTCCCCAACCGGAGGCTGCTGCATGTCTCAGATGAACGTGCCCCTGCCGACCGATGCCGAATTAGCGATCCTTCAGGTGCTCTGGGCACGCGGGCCGTGTACCGTCCGCGACGTCTATGAGCAACTCAGCCAGGATCGACCGATCGGCTACACCACCGTCTTGAAGCTGCTCCAGATCATGACCGACAAGGGCCTGGTCGTCCGTGACGAGTCGCAGCGCGCTCATGTCTACGAGGCACGCGCGGCAGAGGCGGAGACCCAGACGCGGCTGGTGGATGATCTGTTGAGCCGGGCGTTCGCCGGCTCCGCCGAGAAGCTGGTGCTCCGGGCCTTGACGGCGCAGCGGACGTCCCCGGAAGAATTAGAACGGATCCGAACACTCCTCGATGAGTTGAAAGGAGGCCGGTCATGACTCTCATTCTCTCGCTCCTCTCCCCGCGTGTCATGCAGGCGCTCGGCTGGGCGCTGGTGCATTTCGTCTGGCAGGGCGTCTTGATCGCCGGAGTGCTGGCGTGCAGTTTACGTCTGCTGCGGGATCGTTCCGCCACCATCCGCTATCTGCTCTGCTGCGGCGCGCTCTGGATGATGCTGTGCTTGCCCATCATCACCGGCGGACTCGTCTATGAGGCCACGGTGCCCCGGCCGCTCGACACAGGGAACCAGAATCCTCTCACAGAGGTTGAAACGACTCCGGGCGCCCCGCTGCTCCCGAACCTCACCGCCACACCGGTTGAAGACCTCTTCTCCATACCACGGGATGAACGCTTCGCCGTCCGATTCGACTGGCTGATGCCGTGGATGGTCTCCGCCTGGCTCATCGGCGTGGCTTTCCTGTCGATCCGCCAGGCGGGCGGGTGGGTGTATCTGCAGCGACTCACACGCCGGGCGGGTCTGCCGGTCGCCCAGCCCTGGCAGCAGAGCCTGCACAGGTTGATGCAGGAGATGGGCATCGCCCGGCCGGTCCGCCTGCTCGAATCCGCACGGGTACAGGTGCCGATCGTGATCGGATGGCTGCGGCCGGCGGTGCTGATCCCCATGAGCATCCTCACCGGCCTCACCCCTCAGCAGGTCGACGCGATTCTGGCTCACGAACTGGCGCACATCCGCCGTCACGACTATCTGGTGAACCTGCTGCAGACGCTCGTCGAGACGCTCCTGTTCTACCATCCGGCGGTCTGGTGGGTCTCAGGCCGGGTTCGTCAGGAACGGGAGTACTGCTGCGATGACCTGGCAGTCGCGGTCTGCGGCGACCGTGTGGCGTATGCCCGGGCGTTGACCGATTTGGAATCCCTCCGGACGGCCGACCATGCGCTGGCGCCGGCGGCCACCGGCGGTTCCTTATTGGATCGTATTCGCCGCGTGATCGAAGGGCCGTCCGCATCACACAGCCGATCGGGACACTACGCGACGAGCATCGTGGCCGTGATCCTCGTCAGCCTCTTCATCATCGGAATCTGGCTGCCGTGGCCTTATACGAGCACCGTGGCCGCACGGGTGTTTAGCCGCGGCGACGAGTCGGGACCGCAGACCGAACGGACGGCAGACCAGGCCGCTGGCCGTCCTGCTCAGAAAGTGACCCCCAAAGCAGCGAAAACGCAGAGCACACCAGACACAACGAACTCGTCCCGTGCGGACGTTGAGGTTCAAAAGCAGGCGCTCTTTGCCCTCAGCCAGTCGCCGCAAGGCATTCAAAAGCTGATGGAGGTTGCGCAGTCCCTTCAAAACCGTGAACTCCGCAAACAGGCGATCTTCTGGCTGAGCCAGCGAGGCGGGGATGAGGCAGGCTCCACGCTCAATCAGATTTTTAGGGAGGACTCCGATCCCGAGATACGGAAGCAGATACTGTTTGCCTACACACAGATGTCGCGTGAGGCAGGGATCCCACGCTTGATTGAGGCTGCAAAGACTGAACGGGATCGTGAGGTAAGGAAACAGGCGATCTTCTGGCTGAGTCAACGGGGTGGGGATGAGGCGCTCAGCACTCTCGATCAGATTTTCCGGGATAACCCGGACCGAGAGATGCGAAAGCATATTCTGTTTACCTATATTCAGGTGCCCCACCATGAAGGTATCCCGCGCCTCATCGAGGTTGCGAAAAATGCGGATGAAGATGCGGACGTGCGCAAGCAGGCGATCTTCTGGTTAGGCCAGAGCGACGACCCTCGCGCCCGTGATGTGTTGATCGACATCATCCAACGTTAACGGCTGGCTCCAACCGCCCCCTCTGATCCACAAGGATAGAGATATGACCACCCACAAAATACCCCCCGTCCTTCTCATCCTGGTGTTGCTCACGACGTCATGCCTCCAGGCACAGCCGATCACCATCCATCCGGACGCCGCAGCACCGCTCGATCAGCGCTGGGCGTGGGGGATGGACCAGGGCACACGCCAGGGTGGTCAGTCGGGATACTGGATCGGCTACAGCATCCGACGCCGCATGGGCGAACACGAGACCACAGGCACGTGGAATTCAAAGTGGGAAGACCGGACGAGCCTCTACGAACTCATCTACGGGACTCCTCCGCCGTATGCTCAGCGAAGGGAGTCCGCGGGGGTGTCTGAAGAGGAGCAGGTGCGCCAGGCGGCGCGACGGGCGCTGGATGCCCGCGAACACGACAAGAAAGACCGGCGCGAATCCAGCCAGAAGGTGTGGAAGGACATCGCTATCCTGTTCTTGTTCCGCCAGGGTTCAGTGGAGCCGGAGGACGTTGACCTTCAGACGATGTCGGTCTATTACGATCTGAGACAGCGTCCGCTGTACTGGTTGGGGACGGCCAGCGATGCCCAGAGCCTCGACCTGCTCGCGCGGGAGTATGAGAAGGTCACGACCACGCGTCTCAAAAAAGACCTCATCGGGGCTGTGGGGGTTCATCAGTCCCCCGATCGGGTGGTCCCGTTCCTGGAGCGCGTGTTGACCGGCCGAGAGGGCGACGAGGTCCGCAAGCAAGCGGCCTTCTGGTTGGGCCAGCAGGACACCCCGCGTGCCCTGCGAATCCTGGAACGTGCCGTTCGAGAGGATCGCTCCGTCGAGGTGAGGAAGCAGGCGGTGTTCGGCATCAGTCAGCTCGACCTCGACGAAGCGACGGACTCCTTGATCGACCTGGCGCGCCGTGCGGACGACCGGGAAGTCCAGAAGCAGGCGATCTTCTGGTTAGCGCAACGGGCTTCCACGAAGGCGGCAGACACACTCAGAAACATTGTCTACGATAAAACGGATACCGAGGTCAAGAAACAGGCGGTCTTTGCCTTGACGCAACTCCCGGATCACAATGGGGTGCCGCTCCTGATCGAGATCGCCAGAACACATCCCAACCCCGACGTGCGCAAGCAGGCGATCTTCTGGCTCGGCCAGAGCGGCGATCCGCGCGCCCTCAATACCCTCATCGACATCGTGCAGGACAAGAGACGATAGGTGGTTTGGGAATACAGGAGAGCCATATCTTTCCTCAGGAGGTCCTCTTATGCAAGACAGCATGCTCGTTGCGGTGCTCTGCAGTGTGGTGATGGTGGCATCTGTCCATGCTGCGTCACTCGATCAACCGGCGGAGAATCCGCCTGGTTGGAGTTGGTTGATCCCGCCCATGCCGATGCCGACCCCGCAGAGCGCTTGGTCGCAACGCGGCGTCATGGGCATTGCCTCTCAGACCCCGGATGGCGCCTATCTGCTGACCCTGGCATGGCAACGGGCCGAGGGGACTCGCTATCGCATCGTCGTCTTCGATCCCCGAGGGCGCCGGTACGAGCTTGACGAGCAACTGGGGACCGGCAGTGGCCTGCTGTATCTGGCCCAGTTTCGCGTCGATCCAGCGTTGCTGCCCCAGGCACAGATTCGCGCCGTGGGGGTGGAGCAGTTAACCCCGGAGGGATGGCGCATCGCCTCGCAGATCGCGGCCGAGCGGGCCCGCGCGGCCCAGATTGAAATCCTCCCATTGCCGCGGCTCAATGAACCGTATCGGTTTACTCTGACGACCGTCAATGGGCGGCAGATTCGTGCGGAGGACTTGCACGGGTCCGTGGTCGTACTGGATTGTTGGGCGACGTGGTGTGGCCCGTGTATGGCCAAGATGCCCCAGTTGCGGGCCTCCTATGAGGCGTGGCGGCCCCACGGCTTTGAGGTCATCGGGATCAATTTTGATCAAGACTGGAACCGAGCCGTCCAAGCGCTTCAGGAATTGAACATTCCGTGGGCGCAGGTGGCAGTGCCGAACGACCGCGGAGTGCGGGAGCTCTGGTATGAGGTGTCGAGTATTCGGACATTGCCCCGCATCTTGGTGCTGGACCGCGAGGGGATTTTGCGAATGGATACGTTGAATCCCCGCGAAGCAGAGGCCGTCATTCACCAGTTGTTGGCTCCAAGCCCGAAGCCAGAATGAGTCTCGGTCGCCGAGCAACCCAAACCACCTAACCACGCGCTGCAGGCGACCGGAACCGCGCCCGGCGTTTGGCATCGGTGTCTATGAGGTCCCCGCTCTGCCGTTCGCTCGTCCCGGGCGGTTCCGGCGGCTGAGCGCGGACGATAGCATGTTCGCACCCCGAACCGCTTCCCGCGCTGGTCCCCGATCGCCGTGTTTTTTTCCCACATCCACCAACCTTTCCGCCGTCCGTAGAGTCTATCCTATAAACTCGTCGCCTGTGATGTGCTCGTGTTGAGGTGAGGTCGATCTGTGAGGAGGATTTTCGATGGCAGAAACCCGCCGTTTTGTGCATATATCCCTTGTTCTGACGTCCTGGATGCTCACCCTTGCCACGCCTCTTCCCGCCCAGGAACCGGCGAAGAGTCATCCCGAAAAGACGATGACGGCCGTTCGGATCAACCCAAGACCGCCGGTCCTCGACGGCGTTCTCGACGATGAGGTCTGGCAGTCCGCCCCGAGCTTCACCGGGTTCACTCAGAAAGACCCTAAAGAAGGAGAGCCGGCCACGGAGAAGACGACCGTGCAACTCATCTACGA
>JACQVL010000115.1 GCA_016209865.1 Candidatus Latescibacterota bacterium
CCACCACCCCTAAGTCCACCCCCGCCCCAAACGTCACCCGCGCCGCATGCACCCGCAAAATCGCCAATCGCCCCCGCTGATCGGGCGCATCCAGCACGACCTGCCGGTCGAACCGCCCCGGGCGCAACAACGCCGGGTCTAAGATGTCCGGGCGGTTGGTCGCCGCCATGATGATCACCCCCTTGCGGGTGTCGAACCCATCCAACTCCACGAGCAACTGATTGAGCGTCTGCTCCCGCTCATCATGCCCGCCCACCGGGTTCACCCCCCGCGCCTTGCCCAACGCATCCAACTCATCGATGAAGATGATGCACGGGGCCTTCAGTTGCGCCTGCGCGAACAAGTCCCGCACCCGGCTGGCGCCCACCCCCACGAAGAGTTCCACGAAATCCGACCCCGAAATCGAGAAGAACGGCACCCCCGCCTCCCCGGCCACCGCCTTGGCTAACAACGTCTTGCCCGTGCCCGGCGGGCCGACGAGCAGCACCCCTTTGGGCAGCCGCCCGCCCAAGCGCTGGAAGCGCTCCGGGGTGCGTAAAAACTCCACGACTTCCTGCAGTTCTTCTTTCGCCTCGTCGATCCCCGCCACGTCCGCAAACGTCACCCCCGTCTCCGCGCTCATGTACACCTTCGCCCGGCTCCGCCCAAACGAGAACGCTGTACTCCCGGGTCCCATCCGGCGCACGAGCACCCCCCAGATCACGAACACGATGACGAGCGGCAGCACCCAGACGAGCAGCGTCCCCACCCATGTATTCTCTTTCTTTCCTCCGTAGGGGATGTGGCGCGCCTCCAATTCTTTGACCAGATCGGGATCATCGACGCGATTCGTGGTGAAGAGTTCGTACTTCCCGGTCTCCGTCTTCATCGTCCCCCGAACCTCGTCCTGGCTGATCTCGCACGTCGTGACCTGGTCCTGGGCGACCAACCGCTTGAACTCACTGTACGGAATCCGGCGTTGATTGGTCGTGTCGAACAGACTCTGGACGAGGAGAGCCAGGAAGACCACCAGCACGACAGACCAGATGACCTTCTTTTGCATAACCCGACTCCTGGGCAACGATGAATGATGAATGCGGAACGATAAATTGAAATCAAGAAACCTTCGGTGGACGTTTCTGCAGCCTGGGGATCATCGCCTGAAACAGCGTGACCATCTCCCGGAGCGCTCGCGGGATGTAGTCCATCTTGAGGAAGACCAGGCCGAGGTCACGGTAGAGCCGGTGTCCAGCGACTCGGGCGAAGTGGAGCTTGCCGGCCTGCACCTCCCGCACGATCGACTGATACGGGATGATCGTAAGCCCCAGGCCGATCTCGACCAGCGGCTTGATTATTTCGACGTTCTCCATCTCCATGATGATCTGAGGGGTCAAGTGCTGGTCGGCGAAGAACTGATCGATCACCTTGCGGGTGTTCGACCCGCGTTCGAACAAGATGAGCGGGGTTGCCGCTAAGTCTTGCGGGGAAATCTGGCGCTTCGTCCCCAGCGGATGCTTCATCCCGGTCACGACTACCATCTCCTCCCGGAGGATGGAGATGACCTGCAGGTCGTTGGCGACGATGGGGAGGGTGAGGAATCCCAGGTCGATCTCGTTGTTGCGGATCTGCCGGATGATCGGTTCGCTGTTGCCCGTCGAGACCGTCAGCTTGATGCTGGGATAGAGGGTCTTGTACCGTTTGAGGAGCTGGGGGAGTAAGTAGGTGCAGACCGACATCCCGCCGGCGATCCGGAGGCTCCCGTGGCTGAGCTGGCCATTGGCGGAGACCTCCAGGACGGCCTCTTCGATATCGCGAAAGAGCCGGTGGCAGTGTTTCACCAGAGCCTGTCCGGCTTCCGTCAGGAACACCCGTTTGTTGACCCGCATCAGCACCTGGACGCCCAGTTCCTCTTCCAGCAGCTTGATCTGCCGGCTGATGGCGGACTGGGACACATGCAGCCGGTCCCCCGCTTTCGTGAAACTCCCCGTCTCGGCGATCGCCTGAAACATCTCGAGCTGACGAAGATCCATGCGTCTCCACCCATCAATCACTTTTTTAGATAGAGATGATCGGATAATTCTACTTTACTTATTTGAAATACTATTGTAACATTACGGTAACTTTTCAGGAATTTTTCCGCCGTGTTCGATTCTGATCCCAGATAGCATTCCGAGTAGCGGACTCCCTGTCATCAAAATACCAGCGAACCGAACGAACGCAAGGGGTTTTTACGGGGCAGCCGGACGGGGCGGCTGAGCGTGTATCCTGCGGATCATCCACGATCTATCGTGCGAGGTGTCCACCATGCGCAGACGTTATCAGGGACTGTACGACCCTCAATACGACCGCGATGCCTGCGGCGTCGGGGTGGTTGCCAACCTCAACGGTCAGAAAACGCACGATATCGTGCGGAACGCCATCCGAGTCCTCATCAACCTGGAGCATCGTGGCGCGTGCGGCTGCGATCCTGAGACGGGCGATGGCGCCGGCATCCTCCTCCAGATGCCGCATGAATTTTTCACTCGACAGTGCGAGTTTGAGGGGATCCATCTGCCCCCGCCGGGGGATTACGGCGTCGGGATGGTGTTTTTGCCCCAGGAGGCCGGACAGCATCGGGAGTGCGAACGTCTGATCTCGCAGGTGGTGCGGGACGAGGGCCAGCGGTTCTTAGGATGGCGCGATGTCCCGGTCGATCACGCCCAGATCGGACGGGTGGCCCGTGAGGTCGCGCCCATCATCCGCCAGTTCTTCGTCGGCCGCGGGGAGAGCCTGCGCGACCCGGCCCCGGTCGAGCGCGAGCTCTTCGTCGTCCGCAGCGACCGGCGGGTGGTCGACTGGCAGCGTGAGGCGGCGAAAGCGCAGTTCGAGCGGAAGCTGTATGTTATCCGCAAAGTCATCGAGTCTCGCGTCCGCGCCCAACAGTTCGAAGACGGCGGCGATTTCTACATCCCCAGCCTGTCCAGCAAGACGATCGTGTACAAGGGTCTGTTGATGGCGGGCCAGCTTGACGCGTTCTACCGCGACCTCTCCGACGAATCCGTCGTCACCGCGTTAGCTTTAGTCCATTCGCGGTACAGCACGAACACCCTCGGCTCCTGGAAACTGGCGCACCCGTACCGGATGCTCTGCCACAACGGGGAGATCAACACCCTGCGCGGGAACATGAACTGGATGCGCGCCCGCGAAGCGCTCTTCTCCTCCCCGCTTTTCGGGGACGACATGAAGAAGCTCCTCCCCATCATGATCGAGGGGTCGAGCGATACCGCGTGCATCGACAACACGCTCGAACTCTTAGTCGCCACCGGGCGTTCTCTTCCGCACGCGATCATGATGCTCATCCCGGAGGCCTGGGAGAACCATGAGTCGATGCCGGAAGAAAAAAAGGCGTTCTATGAATACCACTCCTGCCTGATAGAGCCGTGGGATGGCCCGGCGCTCATCGCGGCGTGCGACGGGGAGCGCATCTGCACCTCGCTGGATCGCAACGGTCTGCGCCCGTTCCGGTACGTCGTCACCGACTACGGGTTCGTCGTGGGGGCCTCCGAGACGGGTGTCCTCGACGACATCCCGGCCGACCGCATCCTGAAGAAAGGCCGTCTCCAGCCCGGACGCCTCTTTCTCATCGACACGACGGAAGGCCGGATCATCGAGGACGAGGAGATCAAGCACACGATCTGCACCCGGCGGCCGTACGGCAGATGGCTGGCAGAACAGAAGGGGACGCTTGACGACCTGCCGGTCCCTGAGGACGTGCCGGGCCTGGGCCTCGACACCCTTGAAGAACGCCAGCGCGCCTTCGGGTACACGAGCGAAGAGCTGAAGATCCTCCTCACCCCGATGGCCCGCGACGGGGAAGAGCCGGTCGGGTCGATGGGGAACGATGCCCCCTTAGCCGTGCTGTCGAACCGTCCGCAGTTGCTGTTCCACTACTTCAAGCAACTGTTCGCCCAGGTGACGAACCCGCCGCTCGACGCCATCCGCGAGGAACTGGTCACCTCGCTGGAGAGCTTCATCGGCTCGGAACAGGACATCTTCGACGAGACACCGCTGCACTGCCGTCAGCTCCGTCTGAAGTATCCGATCCTCTCCAACGCGCAACTGGCCAGGGTCCGCCAGCTCGACCGGCCGGGCCTGAGGGCGGCGACGCTGTCCACGCTCTTCCAGAAAGCCGAGCCGGACGGCGCGCTCGAGCAGGCGGTCGAAGCCCTCTGCCAGCAAGCCGCTGAGGCCGTCCGCAGCGGAGCGACGATCCTCATCCTGTCGGATCGCGGGGTCAACGAAGAGATGATCTCCATCCCCAGCCTGCTGGCCGCCGCCGCCGTGCACCATCACCTCATCCGCGAGGGATTGCGGACGAAGACCGGCCTCGTCGTCGAGTCGGGTGAACCGCGCGAGGTCATGCACTGCTGCCTGCTCATCGGCTACGGCGCTGGGGCGGTCAACCCCTACCTGACGCTCGAGACGGTCGAGCACCTGCGCCGTGAAGGGTTCATTCCCGGCAACCTCAGCGCCGAGCAGGTCGAGAAACACCTCCTCAAGGCGTTGAACAAAGGCATCCTGAAGACGATGTCGAAGATGGGGATCTCGACGATCCAGTCGTACCGGGGCGCGCAGATCTTCGAGGCGATCGGGATCAACAAGCGGGTGATCGACCGGTATTTCACGTGGACGGCCTCCCGCATCGAAGGGATCGGCCTGGTGGAGATCGAACAGGAAGCCCGGATGCGCCATCTGCACGCGTATCCCGACGTCCAGGTGCCCGCCAACCTCGTCCTGGATGTGGGCGGATATTACCAGTGGCGGCGCGGTGGGGAGTTCCACCTGTTCAACCCCGACACCATCAGCAAGCTGCAGGTCGCCTGCCGGACGGGCGATTACAAAGTCTATAAGGAGTACGCGGCCCTGATCGACACCCAGCAGAAACAACTCGCCACCCTGCGCGGGCTGTTCGAGTTCAAGCCGGCCCAGTCCCCGGTCCCGCTCGAAGAGGTCGAGCCCGCTTCGGACATCGTGAAGCGGTTTGCGACCGGGGCGATGTCGTTCGGGTCGATCAGCAAAGAGGCGCACGAGAACCTGGCGATCGCCATGAACCGGATCGGGGGGAAGAGCAACTCCGGCGAGGGAGGCGAAGACCCCGCTCGGTATTATCCCGCCCCTGACGGCACCTGGCGGAACAGCGCGATCAAGCAGGTGGCGTCCGCCCGGTTTGGGGTCAACAGCAACTACTTAGTCAACGCCTCCGACCTGCAGATCAAGATGGCGCAGGGGGCGAAGCCGGGAGAGGGCGGACAGCTCCCCGGCCATAAAGTGTTCGAGCACATCGCCAGGGTCCGGAAATCCACCCCTGGCGTCGGACTGATCTCCCCGCCGCCGCATCACGACATCTACTCCATCGAGGACCTGGCGCAGCTCATCCACGACCTGAAGAACGCCAACTCCCGCGCCCGGATCCACGTCAAGCTCGTCGCAGAGGTGGGGGTCGGCACGGTGGCGGCTGGCGTCTCGAAGGGCAAGGCGGACGTCGTCCTCATCAGCGGGTACGACGGCGGGACGGGGGCGTCTCCGGAATCGTCGATGAAGCACGCCGGGATTCCCTGGGAGTTAGGACTGTCCGAGACGCAGCAGGTGCTCGTCCAGAACGACCTGCGCGGCCGGATCGTCGTGCAGACGGACGGCCAGTTGAAGACCGGCCGGGACGTGGCGATCGCGTGCCTGCTCGGCGCGGAGGAGTTCGGGTTTGCCACCACCTCGCTCGTCGCCAGCGGGTGCATCATGCTGCGAAAGTGCCATCTCAACACCTGCTCGGTCGGGATCGCCACCCAGGACGAGGAGCTGCGGAAGCAGTTCACGGGCAAGCCGGAGCACGTCATCAACTTCATGTTCTTCATCGCGGAACACCTGCGCGAGATCATGTCCCAGCTCGGGTTCCGGACGATCAATGAGATGGTCGGGCGGGTGGATTGCCTCGACACGCGGACGGCGATCGAGCACTGGAAGGCGAAAGGACTCGATTTCACCAAACTTTTGACGAAACCGGACGCCCCGCCGCACGTGGCCACCTACTGCCGCGAGCAGCAGGATCACAGACTGCAGTACGCGCTCGACAACCATCTGATCGAACTCTCGAAGGAGGCGCTGGAGCACAAACAGCCGGTCGTCATCCATCATGCGATCCAGAACATCAACCGGACGGTGGGGACGATGCTCAGCTCGGAGGTGTCGCGCCGGTACGGAGAGGCAGGGCTGCCGAACGACACCATCCAGGTCTTCCTGCACGGGTCTGCCGGTCAGAGCTTCGGGGCGTTCCTCGCCCCGGGCATCTCCCTCTCCTTAGAGGGCGATTCGAACGATTACACGGGCAAGGGGCTCTCTGGCGGCCGGATGGCGATCTTCCCGTCGCGCAACGCCAAGTTTAAAGCGGAGGACAACATCATCATCGGCAACGTGGCGCTCTACGGCGCGACCGCCGGCAAAGCGTTCTTCTGCGGCCGCGGCGGCGAACGGTTTGCCGTCCGCAACAGCGGCGTGGAAGCGGTCATCGAGGGCCTGGGCGACCACGGCTGCGAGTACATGACCCGCGGGTGCGTCGTGGTGTTAGGGTCGGTCGGCCGCAACTTCGCGGCCGGGATGAGCGGCGGGATCGCGTACGTCCTGGATGAGGCGGGGGTGTTTCCCACCCTGTGCAACCACCAGATGGTCGACCTCGAACCCGTCGACACGGACGAGGACATCCAGAAGCTGCGCGGCCTGATCGAGGAGCACGTCCGCTACACCCAGAGCCAGCGCGGCCAGTACGTCCTCGATCACTGGTCGGACTTGCTCCCCAAGTTCGTCAAAATCATGCCGGTCGATTATCGTCGCGCCATGATGGAACTGGCGGCCAAAGCCCAGCAAGGGGTGAACGGCACGAACGGCCACCCCCAGGAGACCGCGCCGGCCGCGCAGGAAGCCGCGATGTAAACGATGCATGATGAAGACCGTCCCGGTGTCATTCCCGCGAAAGCGGGAATCCACTCATCATTGCTTGGATAACCACGATGGGGAAAACGACAGGCTTTCTCGAAATCTCCCGCAAGGTGGCTGAATACCGTCCGGTTGAAGAGCGGGTGAAGGACTGGGAAGAGTTCTGGCCGCTGCTCCCTGAGGAGGAGGCCCGCGCGCAAGGCGCGCGCTGTATGGACTGCGGGACGCCGTTCTGCATGAGCGGCCACGGGTGTCCGTTAGGGAACATCATCCCGGAGTTTAACGACCTGGTCTACCGGGGACAGTGGAAGCGGGCGCTCGACGTCCTGCACGCGACCAACAATTTCCCGGAATTCACCGGCCGGCTCTGCCCGGCGCCCTGCGAGGCGGCGTGCGTCCTGGCCATCAATCAGCCCGCCGTGACGATTGAGCAGATCGAACGGCAGATCGTCGAGCACGGGTTTGCGGAAGGCTGGGTGACCGCCAGGCCCCCGACAAGACGCACCGGGAAGAAAGTGGCGGTCATCGGCTCCGGCCCGGCCGGCCTTGCCGTGGCCCAGCAACTGAACCGTGCCGGTCACACCGTCACCGTCTTCGAGCGCGCGGAGGTCATCGGCGGCCTGCTGCGGCTGGGCATCCCGGATTTCAAACTCGAAAAACACATCGTCCAGCGCCGGATCGACCTGATGGCCGCCGAAGGGATCATCTTCAAGCCGGGGACGAACGCCGGGACGAACTATCCCGTCGAGGAACTGCGTACGAACTTCGACGCGATCTGCCTGACGGCCGGGGCGACGCAGCCTCGTGACCTGAAGGTGCCCGGCCGCGAGCTGCGGGGGGTCCATTTCGCGGTGGAATTCCTCTCCCAGCAGAACCGCCTGAACGCGGGCGTCCCGATCGACCCGGCGGAGCGCATCACCGCCGACGGGAAGGCGGCGGTGATCTTAGGCGGCGGGGACACGGGCGCGGACTGCTTAGGGACAGTCCATCGCCAGGGCGCGGCGCAGGTCTACCAGTTCGAGCTCCTGCCCGAGCCGCCGCCGGAGCGTAAGCCGAACAACCCCTGGCCCGAATGGCCTCGGGTGTTACGGCTGTCCGCCGCCCATAAAGAAGGGGGCGTCCGGGATTACAACATCCTGACCAAAGCGTTCACCGGGGACGAACACGGCCACGTGCGCACGCTCCAGGGCGTGCGTCTCGAATGGGGGCCGCCCGATGAACAGGGCCGTCCGAAGATGATCGAGATTCCGGGGTCGGAGTTCGAGATCGAGACGCAGTTGGTCCTCTTAGCGATGGGGTTCCTCGGCCCCGAACGGAACGCCCTGATCTCAGGCCTGGGTGTGGAGATCGACGGCCGCGGGAACATCGCCTGCGGCGCGAATTACATGTCCAACGTCCCCGGCGTGTTCGCGGCGGGGGATTGTCGCACCGGGCAGTCGATCGTCGTCCGGGCGATCGCGGACGGCCGGAGGGCCGCCCGGGCGATCGATGCCTGGCTGATGGGCTCCAGCGAGCTGCCAGCGCCGTTGTGATTGCGGATTGTCGATTGCGGATTGCGGAATGAGTAGCCCGCACTCCACGCTTCCTCAAGCGTTTCTCCTCTCGTCTCACCTCATACTCTGTCACAAAAATCTGATTGACATCAGCCTCTCTCTTTCCATTCATTAGTTAGGCAGGCATATCAGTGTTATGCCAGAGTACTATGTTCACAGAAAGCAGTACAAAGAGTGACGATTTTCCAGCGATACGGTAGACTATATATGAGGTGGATCAATGATGTCGCTGCCATTATCGGCCTTCCAAGCGATACATTGGTAAACATCAAAGGCGTCGTGTTTGAGGCACGACAAGGTTATAAAAGCAAGGACTCAAAGCGTCAAAATGCTGACCTCGCAAATGCGTCAAAGGCATATGCCCATCTCTATATACCAACCCTTCTTCTCTTCTCAACACAGATTGACAGCGATGTCACCCACAGATATAAGGAAAACTTATGGCTTCTGTTAACAGGTACCGTAGATGGCCCGCCCACTGTCAGTACTTATGCGTTCTGCAGAGAAATTATTGGTTATGACTTGGCCGATTTCTTTCAACAGTATTCCCCGCAAATCAAGGCTGAGATCGAAACTGTTCTCAAGGCTCTTCTTAGTGCTTGAAGGTTATATGCTAATCCCACACAGACTCGGACTGTTTGAACACCTCACCCACAAAGCCAATCTCAAGCATACGCGGTACGGCTGGCTTCGCCTCACACCCGCTTATTCAGTGCATCTTGTTGCGAATCTATTGGATTCGATATCACTGAAAGATGCAGTTGTACTCGATCCATTCTGTGGGACAGGAACTACCGCCCTGGTTTGCGCTGAACGCGGGATCAAAGCCGACACAACGGACATCAATCCTTTTCTTACTTGGTTAGCATCGACTAAGACACAAATGTACAATGAGAAGGAGCTTGAGACGTTTAGATTCATATCTGATCAAATTAGGAAGACGCTCTGCAATGGTCATATACATCAACTCTTCTGGATACCATCAATTCATCAAATCGAAAAATGGTGGGATGAAATGACGTTGCGAACGCTTAGTTACGCTTTCTTTCTAATCAATCAAAGGAAAGATGATATCCCGATACCTTCTATTGATCTTTTGAAAATCGTATTCTGCCGGGTAATGATAGCCCATTCGAGCGCCAGCTTTGGTCATCAATCTATGTCTTTCAAAAAGAAGAGCGATAATAATGGTCTCTTTGAGAAAACAGTGGAAGATATTGCTGTGACGTGGGGAAAGACCTGTTCTGACGTTTATAGTGCAGCTTGTTCACCTATAGCCATCCAACCTCGTGTACTGCTTTGCGATGCTCGCCAATTAGTCGAGTCACTTCCACGCGACTACTATACTTGTGTTATCACTTCCCCCCCATATCCAAACCGGATGAGCTACATTCGAGAATTACGACCTTATATGTACTGGCTTGGATATCTACAAGATGGCAGAGAAGCTGGAGAACTTGACTGGAAGGCTATTGGAGGTACCTGGGGGTGCGCAACAAGCAAGGTGAGCAAGTGGGAACCAGAGCTTGATCGACCTCTCCCTTACACAGGATTCGCCGAAATTATAGAGAATATTGCACAAAAAAGTCCAATTCTCGCCCGGTATGTCCACAAATATTTCTATGACATGGTTGAGCACATTGAGCAAGTTTTCGCTGTGCTGAAATCGGGAGGGACAATCAATTACATTATTGGCAACTCCAAATTCTATGACGTTTTATTACCAGTTGAAGCTATTTTCGCATCCCTATTCACGAAGAAGGGATTTGAGAACATGTCGATCAAGACAATTCGTAAGAGAACTTCAAAGAAGGAATTATACGAATATATCGTTTCTGCGAGGAAGCCATAGTGAAGCGATATTGTAGGATGGAAACCACTAACATTTACGTTGGATCCAAGCCCGTCTAACAACGCGCTGCAGGCCGACGTAAACCGCTCTTCTCTTCTGCAACACAAGGAGTTCCCCATGCGCCAGTGCCTGATTGGTCTCATCCCTGTCCTGCTTGCGCTCTCCGGGTGTGCGGCGCAGCATGCGCTCGTCGCGGCAAGCGCAGCCCCCGCCGATGCCCCCGCCAAGACCCTCACGATCATCGCCCGGAAGTACCACTTTACCCCGAAGGAGATCGTCGTCAAACGAGGAACCCTCGTCCGGCTGACGCTGAAAAGCGAGGACGTCACGCATGGGTTCGCGTTGAAGAGCGCCGGGATCAACGTCAAGCTGCCGCCCGGCCAGACGGTCGAGGTGACGTTCTACGCCAGCCAGCGCGGGGAAGAAGGGTTCGCCTGCTCGAATTTTTGCGGCATCGGCCATCTCGCCATGGACGGACGGATCATCGTGCAATAACCTTGACACCGTACGGCGCCCCCGCTATTTTATGAAAGAACTCGCTTTCTCCCCTCATCGAGAGTGTTCTCAGGACTGTCGGCCGACCGGACTCACCGTCGATAGAGCGCCGCTATGCGTATCGGGATGGATGCGACCTGTCTCCCTCAGGCCCCGGCCGGAGTGGGCCGGTATCTTCGCGGCCTCCTCACCGCGCTGGCCGGATTGGACACTTCGCACGAGTACGTCGTCTTCATCAAAGAGTCGGATCGCGCCTGGTTCCGAGCCCTCGAACATCCCCGGCTGACATGGGTGACGATCCCCCACACCATCCGGCCGGCCCGGCTGCTCTGGGAACTGGTCATGACGCCACGGGTCATCGACCAGTTCCGCCTCGACGTCTGGCATGCCCCCCATTACATCGTCCCGCTGTCCGCCGGGCGCTGCCGGGTGGTCGTGACGTTCCACGACATGACCTTCCATCTCTTCCCGGAATGGTACTCCACGCTGAAGCGCATGGCCTTCCAATGGGCGTTGCCGCGCGCAGCCCGGACCGCACATCGCATCATCGCTGATTCGTACACCACCAAAGAGGACATTACCCATCTCCTTCATGTCGAGCCGGACCGGATCACGGTGATTCATCCCGGTCTCGATCCGGCGTTCCGTCCGGTCGAGGACGCCGCCGTCCTGGCGGCGGTCCGGGCGCGATACCGTCTGGACGCGCCTTACATCCTGGCGGTGGGGACGCTCGACCGGCGGAAGAACCTGCTCACTCTCGTCCGGGCGTACGACGCGCTCGTCGAGCGAGAGCAGGCAGACTGCCTCCTCGTCCTGGCCGGGCAACGGGGGAATGACGCGCCAGCGCTCCTCCAGGAGATCGCGGCGCGACGGCTGCATGATCGGGTGCGTCTCGTCGGCTACGTGGCGGACGAGGACCTGCCAGCGCTGTACACCGGAGCCCGACTGTTCGTCTCCGCGTCACGGTACGAAGGCTTCGGGTTCCCCGTCCTGGAGGCGATGGCGTGCGGCACCCCCGTCCTGACCTCCCCCTCTCCGTCGGTCATGGAAATGGCCGGCAACGACGGCGTCATCCTCGACCCGCTCGATGCGCAGGAGTGGTGCGACCGTATGGCCGGCGCGCTGGTCCGCCCAGCTTCCCGTCTCAACGACGGGTCCCCGTTCGCCGCCCAGTACTCGTGGACCGAGGCGGCACGGCAGACGCTCCGGGTGTACGAGGAGGTCTTCGGCCACGAGGGGACATCCCCCGCCTCGAACGGGGGCGCCCCGCTCGCTGCTCCTCCTCTCGATCGCTTATTCGACGACGAGGCTCGTCCTCAGCCTCCTTCCAATGGCGTTGTCTCTGATGGGTTACACCGGGCGATCCTCAAGACGATCGTCTACTCGGACCTGTTCGACTATCCCCTGTCGGCGGCTGAGACCCATCGCGGCCTCATCGGACATCGAGCGGAGCCGGACGAGGTGACGGCAGCGCTGCAGTCCCCCGCGCTGTCGGAGAAGATCGCCGAATTGAACGGCCTGTACATGCTGAAAGGACGGGAAACCCTGGGCGACGCCCGGGCCGTCCGGGCGGCCCGTGCTGCTCAGTTGCTCACGCGCCATCGTCCCCTCCTGCGATGGCTGTGCGCCTGCCCGTTCGTCCGCATGGTCGCCCTGTCGGGCGGGATCGCGTTCGAGAACTGCGGGGAGGAGAGCGATATCGACCTCTTCGTGATCGTGGAGGGAGCGCGCATCTGGAGCACGTATGCCTTCCTGGCCGGCGTGGCCAAGCTGATCGGCAAACGAGACCTCCTCTGTTTGAACTACCTCATCGGCCGGACGGATTACTGCGTGGAGGAGCACGATTTCTTCACCGCCCATCAGATCGCCAGTCTCAAGCCGATCTACGGCTGGGAGCGATTCCGGCGGTTCACGGCGGCCAACGGGTGGGTCACCGCTCACCTCCCGCAGTGGAACGGTCACGCCAACGGGACGGTGAACCACCGGGCTTCGGAAATCGTCCTCTCCCCGTGGGCTGCCCGTCTCAAGCGCGGGATCGAGTTCCTGCTCGGCCTCCCGGTCTTTCATCCGATCGACTGGTCGATCTACCGGCTCTACCGTCGTCGGATTCTCCGCAAGGTCGCCGGACGCACACACAGCGGGGTCCGGTTAGGACGGCACCTGATCAAGCTCCACACGACCGACCACGGGGGCCAACTGTTGGAGCGCTTCGAGCGTCGTGTGGCAGAGGTTGAACATGGCTGATATCTTATTCTCTCACTCCTATTTTTTGCGGTTCGACCCCAAGCAATGGGAGACGATGCAGCCGTACCCGCCGCTCGGCACGCTGTACGCGGCCAGCTACACGCGGCAGCGGGGCTACTCCGTCGCGCTGTTCGACAGCATGCTGGCGGCCGGACCGGATGAGTTCCGCGCCGCGCTCGACGCCCACCAGCCCCGGTTCGTCGTGCTCTACGAGGACAGCTTCAACTACCTCAGCAAGATGTGCCTCACCCGGATGCGGGAAGCGGCGTTCGTCATGGCCGGTCTGGCGAAGCGCCAGGGGGGCTGTACCGTCATCGTCTCCGGGTCGGACGCGACCGATCACAAGGCGGCGTACCTGGCGCATGGGGCGGATTATCTCCTGATCGGGGAAGGGGAGATCACCCTCGTCGCCCTGCTCGACGTGCTCTCCGGGCGGTCCCGGACATCGCTCGACGACGTCCCCGGCCTGGCGTTCATCCGTGACGGGACGCTCCGGCAGACAGGGGAACGAGAGTTGCTCCGCGACCTCGATGTCCTCCCGCCGCCTGCTCGCGACCTGCTCGACATCCCGCTGTATGAGCGGGCCTGGCGGACGCGCCACGGGTACTTCTCGATGAACGTCGTGACGACGCGAGGATGCCCGTTCAAGTGCAACTGGTGCGCCAAGCCGATCTACGGAAACCGGTACAACAGTCGCAGCCCGGAGCGCGTCGCCGCCGAGCTGCGGGAGTTGAAGACGACCTGCCGGCCGGATCATCTCTGGTTCGCGGACGACATCTTCGGCCTGAAGCCCGGCTGGGTCGAACGGTTCAGCCGGTGCGTCATTGAGCAGGACGCGGTCATCCCTTTCAAGATTCAGGCACGGGTCGATCTGTTGGACGAGGACGTCGTCCGGGCGCTGAAAACGGCCGGGTGCCGGTCGATCTGGGTAGGCGCGGAATCCGGGTCGCAGAAGATTTTAGACGCGATGGACAAGGGGACGACGGTCGAGCAGATCCACACGGCAGCTGCACGGCTCCACCGGCACGGCATCGAGGTCGGGTTCTTTCTGCAGTTCGGCTATCCCGGCGAGACGTGGGAGGACATCGGCAAGACGATGCTGATGGTTCGGGACTGCCGGCCGGACGACATCGGGATTTCTGTCTCCTACCCGCTGCCCGGGACGATGTTCTACGAGCGGGTCAGGCAGGAGTTGGGGGAAAAGCGGAACTGGACGGACAGCGATGATCTTGCGATGATGTTCCGGGGGACGTACTCCCCAGAGTTCTACCGGACGCTCCACCGTGTCGTGCACGGACGGTTCCGGGTGCAGAAAGGGTTGGATGCGTTCGCTGAGTGGCTGCGGCATCCGGCGCGGTTGGACGGGCAGCGGATGCGGACAGTGGCGGCGGCGGCGTCCGGCGCGGCGATGGCGGCGGTCGGGGGCGTGCGGCTGAGACGGCTGAGGCATTAATTCCCTATGTCATCCCATCGCATCCTCCTCTACAACCCGCACGCGGTGTTTTACACGATGCCGCTCGGCCTGCTCGCCGTCGGGTCGGCGCTCGACCCGGCCCGGTACACCGTCGACATCGTCGACGCCCGGCTGGAGCGCGACCCGCTCACCACGGTGCTCAGCCGCATCGACGGGGCGCTCTGCTTAGGGGTGACCGTCCTCACCGGAGGCCCGATCCGGGACGCGCTGCGGGTGTCCCGCGCGGTCAAGGCGAAGCGGCCCGACCTGCCGGTCGTCTGGGGCGGCTGGCATCCGTCGCTCTTCCAGACGGCGTGTCTGGACGAGCCGGGCGTGGACGTGACGGTGGCCGGACAGGGAGAGGACACGTTCGCGGAGATCGTCGCCCGGCTGGCGGCGCGGGAGCCGCTCGACGGCTGCGCGGGATCGGCATTCCGCCGGAACGGGTCGGTCGTCGTCAACCCGCCGCGCCGGCTGCGTGACGTGAACGAGTTCCCGGCGCACGATTACGACCTCATCCCGGTCGAACGGTACTTCCAGTTGAAAGGACAGCGGCAGGTCGATTACATCTCGTCCCAGGGCTGCCGGTTCCGGTGCGCGTTCTGCGCCGACCCGTTCGTCTACGAGCGCGGTTGGGTGGGACTGTCGCCGGAACGGATGGGACGGGAAGTGGCAGCACTGTTCGCGCAGTACCGGTTTCGGGAACTCGCGTTCCAGGACGAGACGTTTTTCACGAGCGCGAAACGGGTGGATGCGATCTGCGACGCGTTCTTAGCGGCGGGACTGTCGATCACCTGGACGGCGACGATGCGGGCAGACCAGGCCACCCGGATGAATGATGAGCTGTTCGCCAAAGCCAAACGTTCCGGCCTCCGGCGGGTGATGATCGGCGTCGAGTCCGGCTCCCAGCAGATGCTCGACTGGATGGAGAAAGACATCACCGTCGAGCAGGTGCTCATCAGCGCGGAGCAGTGCGTCCGGCACGGGATCGGCGCGATCTTCCCGTTCATCGTCGGGTTCCCCGGCGAGCCGGACGAGAGCGTGGCGGCGACGATGCGGCTGGTGAAGCAGTTGCGCCGGATGAGTCCGCAGTTCGAGACACCGATCTTTTTTTATCAACCGTATCCCGGCTCACTCATCGCGGACGAGGTCGCACGAGCCGGTTATCCGATGCCGCAGACCCTCGACGAATGGGCAGAGTTCGACTATGTGGGATCGTACGGTTCCTGGGTGAGCCGTAAGAAATGGCGGATGATGCAGCGGTTTACATTCTACCAGCGCCACGCATTCGGCGTGCATCCCAGCCCGCTCCATCGCCCGCTCCAGGCGCTCTCCCGATGGCGGTGCGACCGGGACTTCTACGAACTGCCGATAGAGAAGACAGTCGTTGAATGGCTCCGGCCCGCGCCACAATTATCATGAGTGAATTCCCATGGACCTCCTCCTCGCCCACGGCTACTTCCTCGACGACGACCCGAAAGAGCGGCGAATCATGAAGCCCTACCCGCCGCTCGGTCTGCTGTACCTCTCGGCGTACCTGAAATCCAGGGGGTTCGCGGTCGAGGTGTTCGATTCCACCTTCCGGCCCCGTCAGGAATTCCGGACGCTCCTTGACACGCGGCATCCCTCAGTCGTCGGGCTGTATTGTAATCTGATGACAAAGCCGACCGTACTCAGGATGATGGCGGAGGCGAAGGCAGCCGGGGCGACGGTGATCGTCGGCGGGCCGGAACCCCCGTACTACGCGGAACAGTTCTTAGAACACGGGGCAGACGTCGTCGTCATCGGCGAGGGGGAAACGGCGCTGGAAGACCTCCTCCCGGCGATCCAGCAGCGCGGCGCGCACGACCTGTCAGCCGTTCGCGGGATCGTGTACCGGACGGACGACGGCACGGTCGTCCGCACGGAGGATCGGCCGTACGTCCCCGACCTCAACGCCCTCCCGTGGCCCGACCGCGCGGCGATCGACATTCGACAGTACCTCGACGTGTGGCGGGCGCATCACGGTCTGGGATCGATCTCCCTGATTACCGCGCGCGGATGTCCCTACCGGTGCACCTGGTGCAGCCACTCCGTCTTCGGGGAGACGCATCGCCGCCGCGCGCCCGCGCTCGTCGCGGATGAAGTCGCCCATCTCGTCGAGACGTACCGTCCGGACATGCTCTGGATGGCGGACGATGTCTTCACGATCAACCATCGCTGGCTGTTCCAGTATGCCGACGAGATGAGCCGGCGGGGGCTCCGCATCCCGTTCGAGTGCATCTCCAGGGCGGATCGGCTGAATGAACCGGTGATCGAGACGTTAGCCGGCCTCGGCTGCTTCCGGGTCTGGATCGGGTCGGAGAGCGGCTCACAGCGCATCTTAGATGCGATGAAGCGCGACGTAACGGTCGAGTGCATCCGGTCGATGACGAAGACCGCGCAACGACACGGTCTGCAGGTCGGCCTGTTCGTCATGTTAGGCTACGAAGGGGAGGACGTATCGGACATCGACGCGACGATCCAGCATCTGAAGCAGACGGGGGCGGACACGTTCCTGACGACCGTCGCGTATCCGATCAATGGCACTCCGTACTACCGGGAGGTCGAATCCCGGCTGATCGACCGGCTGCCCTGGGAGTCCCGCACCGAGCGGGACCTCTCCGTGAAAGGCCGGCATTCTCGCCGGTTCTACCGGTTCGCCGATCGCCGGATGGTGCATGAAGTCGCGCTCCATCGCGCCTGGCACAGCCCACGGCGGGACTACACGGCGCTCGCCAAGGCGTTCATCAACGCGCGGATCGGGCGCTGGGGGATGCGATGGACGCGGAACGAGGTGGAGGTGTGAACCCGTTTGACACCATCGCCCCGGCGTATGACGATACCTTCACGCACAGCCGGGTCGGCCAGTACCAGCGTGCAGTTGTCGCTGAGATCATGGCGCGCCGGTTCACACCAGGGATGCGGGTGCTGGAGATCGGCTGCGGCACCGGAGTCGATGCGGTCTGGCTGGCCCGGCGCGGGGTGTCGGTCGTGGCGATCGACACGGCGCCCGCGATGGTCGAGGTCGCCAGGCGGCGTGTCGAGGCGCATGGGGTCCAGGACCGGGTAGACGTCCGTGAGCGATCCGTTCAACAACTCGACCAGGAAGCGTTCGACGGGCTGTTCGATGGCGTGTTCTCCAATTTTGGCGTGCTGAACTGCGTCCCCGACCTGCGCTCTACCGGGACGGTGCTGGCCCGGCTGGTTAAGCCCGGCGGGTTCGCGGTGCTCTGCCTGATGGGCCCCTGGTGCGCTTGGGAGATCGTCGCGCACCTGGCGCAGCGCCATGTCAGGCCAGCGTTCCGGCGGCTTACTCGTGGGGGAGTGGAGGCCCGTGTGGGCACCGAGACGGTGCATGTCGTGTACCCATCGAGCCATTCCGTCGCCGCTGCGTTCGCTCCGTCCTTCAGGCTGATGGGGATCACCGGCGTCGGGGTCTTCATCCCGCCCTCCTACCTGGAGCCGATCGTTGATCGCTTCCCCCGTGTATTCCAGACATGCTGGACGCTGGAGCGCGCCGTGAACCGGCGGTATCCGTTCAACCGGCTCGGCGATCACTACTGTCTGGAGCTGCGACGGACGTGATGATTTTGGATTTTAGATTTTGGATTGAACACCATTGTCTTTCTCACATCCAAAGTCCTTGTCACATCTTTAATCCAAAATCCAAAATCTAAAATCCAAAATCGGTTTCTCCATGCGCATCGGCTACATCGTGCCCGGATTCCCCGCCGACGAGCGCGATTGGTTCACTCCGGCCATCGCGGACACGATTCGGTGCATCAGGACGCGGCATGACGTTCGTGTCATCACACTGCGATACCCGCGCGAGACGAGGGAGTACACGGTGCACGGTATCCCGGTCATCGCCGTCGGCGACCGGGGGTTCACGACGCTCCGGCGGGGACTCCGGCGGGTGCTCGACGAGCACCAGCGGCGACCGTTCGATCTTCTGCACGCCTTCTGGGCGACGGAGGCTGGAGCGGTCGGGGCGGCGGCGGCGCGGCGACTCGACCTGCCCCTGGTTGTCACCTGTGCGGGGGGAGAACTCGTCGCACGGGAAGACCTCCGGTACGGGGACTGGCGGTCGCTCCGGGCGCGCGTCCTGATCCGGGCGGCGTTGAATCGAGCAGACAGTATCGTCGTTGGTTCAGCGTCTCAACGTGCGCTGGTGGCTGGCCGGAAGGCAGCCTGGGGGACGAAGACGGCCTGCATTCCGCTCGGCATCGATACTGAGAAGTTCCGGCCCGCGCCGACGGGCGTCCAGATCCGCACGTTTACGATCCTCTCCGTCGCCGGCCTGATCCCGGTCAAGAATCACCGGATGCTCTTTCGCGCCCTGACACGACTGCGAGACCGGCCGTGGCGGCTTGACCTCGTCGGGGACGGCCCGTTGAAAGAAGACCTTCGAGCTAACGCTCGATCCCTCGGCATCGTGGAGCGTCTCCACTGGCACGGTTGGGTCCACCATGATGAGGTGGCCGTTTACTACCAGCGCGCCGATGCGTTCGTGACGACATCTTATCATGAAGCTCAGTGTGTGGCGTTGCTCGAAGGAATGGCGTGCGGGCTGCCGGTCGTCTCGACGGCGGTCGGGCTCGTCCCGGAGGTGATCGAGTCGGGCGTGAACGGGGTCTGCGTCCCATGCGAGAATGATGAGATGCTGACGGAAGGACTCGCCATGTTCCTCGACCGTCCTGAACGAACGGTCGCTGCCGGGGAACACAGCCGGTTCCGTGCGCTCGCGTACGATCGGCGGTTGATGGTCGCGCGGCTGGAGGAGGAGTACGAGAAACTGTCCGGGGGAAAAGCATGAGAGGGCGGGCGACACGGTGAGGCGGCTCGCCAGGAATACCGTTTTGTTGCTCGCGGGCAACCTCTCACAGGCCGGTCTCGGACTGCTGACGGGCGTGATCTTGGCCCGGTATCTGGGAGCGACCGGGTTCGGACAGTATGCGTTCGTGATGACGACGGTCAGCGTGTTCGGGCTGTTCGTCGAGCTGGGGTTTAATACCTTCCTCACACGCGACGTGGCGCGCGACCGGCGCCGGGCGACCCGCTACTTGCTCGGCTCATTGATCGCCAAACTCGGCCTGACCATCCTGACGACAATCCCGTATCTACTCCTGGTGTGGGGCCTGGGAGGACACCGGGACGAGCAGGTTCTTACGGCGATGTGCGCCGGGCCGATCCTGTTTCTGGTCATCGCGTTCAACGCGTCGTTCGCGTCGATGTTCCGAGCCTTCGAAGCGATGGGCGATCTGCTTCTCCTGAACGTCGCGGCGGCCGTGAGCCAGGTGGCCGGTCTGTTCGGGCTGGCGACGGCCGGGTACGGGGTGACCGCCTTAGTCGGGTGGACGGTCTGTGTGCAGGTGGGACGGCTGGGGGCGAGCTGGCTGCTGTTTCGCCGGTTGATCGGCCGGGACAAGAGGGATGGGCACGACGAATCCCTGCCTGGGGAAGCCTCGCTCATCCCGTTCAGTCTCACCCTCATCAAGCAGGCGTTCCCGTTCGGACTGGCGTCGATCATCATTACCCTGTACGCACGTGCGGATATTCTGCTCCTGTCGTTCCTGGCGGGCGATCGGGCGGTCGGATACTACAGCGCCGTCTACCGCTTTTTCGATACCCTGCGGATGCCGCCGGGCGCGTTCTTGGGGGCGTACCTGCCCGTGATCTCACGGGCAGGGGTCGAACGAGACCGGACAGGTCTGATCGAGTCATGCCGGACAGCCCGTTCCTGGCTGCTCGTCTATGGGACCGGATGTGCTCTGGTTGTTGCGCTTCTCGCCCGGCCGGTGGTGCTCTGGCTGTACACTGAACAGTTTGCCACGTCGATCCCGGTGCTCCAGGTGCTCATCTGGGCGCTCGTCCCGAGTGTCGCGAACGACCTCACCCTACACTATTTTTATGCGGTCGGGCGAGAGCGCGTCGCTCCGACGGTCATGTCACTCGGTCTGGTCGTGAACGTGGGGTTGAACCTGTGGCTGATCTCTCGGTATGGGGCGCTGGGAGCCGCGATCTCCATGCTCGTCTCGGAATGGATACTCTGCGTCGTGTTCTGGAGAGAAGGAAACCGTCATGATCATCCTGTATAATCCAAGAGCAACGGCCCCTACGGCCCGCCGATTTCCGTTGTCCGTCATGGCGATCGGGGCAGTCCTGGACGATGATACGTATACGATCGTGGATGGGAACGCCTGCGACGATCCGTATCAGGTTATCGCAGACCTCATCCGTTCCGACGCATCCGTGGATATCGTCGGGGTGACAGTCATGCCGGGCCCGCAGCTCCAGCAGGCGGTTCCGGTCTGCCGCCGACTGAAAGCGGAATTCCCGCACGTCACGATCGTCTGGGGGGGCTATTTCCCTTCGCTCTACCCGGACGCCGTCCTGCGGGCCGAGTACGTGGATTTCGTCGTCCGGGGACAGGGAGAAGAGACGTTCACTGAACTCCTCACGGTGTGCCGGACTGGAGGCAGTTTTGCCGGGATTCCGGGCCTGTCATTCAAGGAAAATGGCAACATCCGACACAACCCCGAACGAGTCTGGAAAGGACCGGATGCGTTCCCGGTCTATCCGTACCACAAGATCGACGCGCCGCGCTATATCTTGCCGAGTTTTTTAGGCGACCGGACGGCCGTCCATCAGGCCAGCATCGGGTGTCCGTTCAAGTGTAACTTCTGCGGAGTCATCACCGCCTATGGCAGCCGGGAGAAGATGGAATCCCCGGAACGGACTGCCGGAACGCTCCACTTCTTGAAAGAGCGGTACGGGGTCAACGCCATCCAATTCTACGATAACAATTTTTTCTTGGGGGAAGCGCATACCGCTGAACTGTGCGAGCGGATGATTCCGCTCGGCATGAATTGGTGGTGCGAGGCCCGGATTGATGCATTACTCCGGTATTCAGACGCGACGTGGAGAAAAATCCGGGACAGCGGCTGCCGGATGGTCTTCACCGGGGCGGAGTCCGGGTCGGACTGGGTTCTCCGGCAGATGTCGAAGCACTTAACGACAGCCCAAACGCTGGAGTTGGCCGAGCGGGCCAGACGGTGGGGGATCATCCCGGAGTTCTCTTTTATCCTGGGCAACCCGAACGACCCGGAACGGGACATCCGGGAGACGATCGCGTTCATCCGTCGTCTCAAGACGATCAACCCTGATTGCGAGATTATCATCTACCATTACACGCCGACACCGCAACGGAACAAATCGTACGGAGGCATCGACGGCAGGTTCGAATTCCCGG
>JACQVL010000004.1 GCA_016209865.1 Candidatus Latescibacterota bacterium
CCGGATTTCCGCCTCGCCGGGACTGGGGGAATGCCGCAGCAGGTCGTGCGCCGCCAGCAGCATCCCCGGAGTGCAGTAGCCGCATTGCAGCCCGTGCTCGTCCCAGAACGCCTCCTGGAGGGGGTGCAGGGGACCGTCGTCCGGGGCCAGTCCCTCGATCGTCCCGATCTCCCGCCCGTCGGCCTGGACCGCGAACATGGTGCACGACTTGATGGGCCGGCCGTCGAGCATCACCGTGCAGGCCCCGCAGTCGCCCGTCCCGCACCCCTCTTTCGTCCCGGTGAGCTGGCAGTCATACCGGATGGCGTCTAACAGACGCCGGCGCGGCTCCACCAGCAGGTCGTAGGATTGCCCGTTGATCTGCAACATGACTGGTTGCTTCACCCCATCCTCCTCTCATTCGGTGCGCTGGGCGGCCATGGCTGCCTGGCGGAGCGCCTGCGGGACCAAGACCCCGACCATCATCGTCCGGTACGCGGCTGATCCCCGCTGGTCGGTAATCGGCTTAGCCGCCGCCTGGGCAGCCTTCGCGACGGCTTTCAGTGTCGCATCCTCTAACGGCTTGCCGCGAAGGAGCTGTTCGGCTTCGTGCGCCCGGATCACCGTCGGACCGACCGCGCCCAGGGCGATCCGGCAGTCTTGAACCAGGCCATCGTCCAGCGTGACCGATGCCGCCACGCCTACGATGGCGATATCCATCGCCTTGCGCACCGCCAATTTGATGTAGTGGCTCCCGGTACGGGACGACGGCGGGGGCAGGTCGATGGAGGCCAGCAATTCATCCCTCTTCAGGGCGGTCTTCCCCGGCCCCTGGAAGAGTTCGGTATACGGCACCCGGCGTTCGCCCGTCGTTCCGGCGATCACCGCCACCGCATCCAGCGCCATCAGGGGGGGGATGGTGTCCGCGGCCGGGGACGCGTTGCAGGTATTCCCCCCGATCGTCGCCATGTTGCGGACCTGCACTCCGGCCAGCTCGAACGTGCTCGCGGCCAGGGCAGGGTAGTGGGCCCGGATGGCGGGCGCCAGCTCGACCTCCCGCATGGACGTCAACGCCCCCAGCTTCAACCCCTGAGCAGGATCGTAAGCGATCCCCTTGAGCGCCGCGATCCGGGTGAGATCGACGACGTAGTCGGGCTGAACCCTTCCGCTCTGCATGAAGATGAGCAGGTCGGTTCCCCCCGCTAACGGCCGTGCTCGGTCGCCGTACTCGCGCAACAGGCTCAGGGCTTCCGTGACGGTGGAGGGAGCGCAGTACTCAAACGGTCTCACTCTGATGTTCTCCTTTCTCTCCGACGAGAAAGATACAAACCCGGTTCAGGCCGATCAAGAGATTTTCTACAGCCCCTCACCCCCCGTCCCCCTCGCCCACAAGGGGCGAGGGGGTGTCTAAGGGGAGAAGGAGGTCGCATCCTACCGCATCTCTTGCTCCTGTTTTCCCGAACCCCTAACCCCGAATCCCGAACCCCGAGTCGGAGAGGGGCCGGGGGTGGGGCTACCCTTTCCTGGCCACGCAGATCAATTCGCCGGGGTATTTCGACCCATACGGACTCTTGTCATAATCCGCGTAGATCGCCTCCACCTGGAACCCTGATCGGACCAAGAGATGTTCCAGCTCGAACCGGAAGAGATACCGCATCTGAAACCGGTAGGCGAATCGCTCCTCGCGCCCGTCGGGATGCGTGACGTAGTAGATAAGTTCTTCCTCGTTCACCTGATTGAACAGGTCACGTGAGACGGTGCGATGCCGTCGAGTCACGCGGCGTCCATCCGGCATCGTGAACTCTGGGATGTCGTCTGATTCGACCAGATACCGGTCATCGATCAGCCGGGAGAGGTAGGGGTTGTACACATCGAAGACGAGCCGCCCGCCGTCGATCAGATGGCGATGTATACTCGCCAGACAGGAGAGCTGGTCGTCCACCGTCATCACGTGCTGAAAGGGACGGAACGGGATCGTCGCCAGGCCGAACGCGCGCCCGACCTCGAATCGGCGCATATCTCCGGAGACCAGGTGCACACGGACCTGGACATCGTCGGGTTCAGAGGAGAGTTTCTCGCGGCACACGGCTAACATGGCCTCGGAGGCATCGAGTCCCACGATTTCTTTCCCGGCGCGGGCGGTCGGGATGAGCACCCGTCCGGTGCCACAGCCCAGCTCTAAGACCGGACCGGGCGTGTGCTGGGCGATTTCCACGAAGAAGGCAACATCACGACGATCGCGGTAGGGCGCGAGATGATCGTAGAATATCGCCATCACCGCATAGTCGTCATTGCCAGTAGCCTGATTCATCAAGATCGCCTTTGCATGAATGAGCAAGATTTAGAGAACTGGCGGATGGCGACTGAGTTTCGCTTCTTCTTCCCGGATCGCAAGAATCAGCGGCCGATTCATGTGGAGCACGTCAATCGTGGCCCGGCCAGTCGGCGTTAACCCGACAAGCGTGAATCCTTGCCATCGAAAATGTACACTCCAGATATCTCGGCGGGGATGAAAGAGGGGAACTTCCTGACCAGTCTGAGGATCGATCCCGGTTTGGCGGGCGGCCTTCCGAAGAGAGCACGAGACGCAGGCCAGCGCTAAGTTTTCAACAACGGTCTTCCCGCCAGCGGATACCGGGAGAATATGGTCGATATGAAAAGTGGCTTCTTGGCCATGCTGTGACAGTTGACAGTATTCGCATCGTTCGCCTGCGCGTGAGATGACAAGCTGTCGGCGAGACGACGGCAGCGTACGTGCGGTCATGATCCTTCTCGAGCCAGGCGGTGCGCTCGTAACCGCAACAGAGAAAGAAATTCTGCTAAATTAACGAGCCCTTCGGCCTCCAGCCGCTCCGCCGGGGTGAGCGGTTCCCCTTGATCCTGCCGATCCAATAAACCCTGGAGCCGTTGATGGACCCCAGGCGGCAGTCGAAACTGCTCCAAGTCGGCTGGAATCTCGACTTCCACAAGAATATGTTGAGCCATCATACGATTCTCCGAAAGGATTATCATGAAAGAGTATGATCAAGAATCAATATACCGTTCTTCGTCAAGATCCGCAATATGAAAACTCATCTGATCTGTGATTCAGAAGAGTTGTCTTCTCTATAATGAAGAGACAGCGGTTGCCGTGCTGGCTGCAGGGCGTGAATGATCTCATGCGTGCTCTGCCACCACGTCCAGGAGGAGATGTAAGGGTTTCGCGCGTCCGGCCAGTTCGTCCAGTAGGTGGTGTCGAACGGGATCAGCTTCTTCGCCTGAGCGACAGGGATGGCGGGCAACTCGTCTAACCAGATCGCCATCGCCTGGACGAACAGGTCGTCGATCCTGGGATCGCCTAAGGGCAACGTCCCGATCTGGTCGACGAGCTGGCTGTACCGCTCATTCTTCCAGCGCCAGCCGTTGTAGTTCGCCCGCTCGCCCACCGGCCTCACCCATCGCGCGTTGAACGTCTCCATCGACGCCCAGGGCTCACTCACCGACCCGCACGCCTGCCAACCTACCTGCGCCTCGAACTTGCCGAACGCCTGGTTCTCGTTCCACGTGCTCCCCGCCACGTTGTGCGTCGTCGCGTTGATCCCGACCGCCTGGAGCTGCTCGACCACGAATTGCGCGATGCGCTGGAGTTCGATGAACGCTTCGTGCGTCTGAATCTCCAGGGCGAGCGGCTTCCCGTTCTTCTGGTAGTATCCGTCCGGGCCTTTCGTGTACCCCTTCGACTCGATGATCTGTCGCGCCTTCGCCGGGTCGTGCTTCATCAGTGGGTACCTGGCGTAAAGCCCCTTCTCGTCGAGCAACCGCACAGGCCGGTTGAGCGGCGGATAGCCGGGGAAGAAATGCTGAGCCGGGAGGGTGGTGCCCTCGTAGGCGATCTGCGCGACCTGCTCCCGGTCGATCGCGTAGCTGAGCGCCCATCGCATCGCCTTGTCGTTCCAGGGTGCGACTGTGTTGTTCACCTGGAACATCCGGGTGCACGGGTCGAGCACGGCGTACGGGAGGGAATCGTACCAGGCGATGACGTTCGGGTTACGCTCCTTGAGCGCCTGAAACGCGCCTAAGGTGATGTCCATCAGGCTGTCCAACTTGTGGTCGGCCATGAGCGCGGTGCGCGTCTCCTCCGGCCCGGCCCACGTCCAGATCAGTTTCTTCGGCCTGGGCAGTGACTTGAACCCGGCCTTCACCCCCCACCAGCCGTCATCGCGCCTGTAGGTGAACTCCGTCGGGCTGATCTTCACCAGTCTGTACGGCCCGGTAAAGACCGGCCATCCCTTCGCCGGGTCGTAATTCTTGAACGTCAGCGGGTCCTGGCCCTGCCAGATGTGCCTGGGAACGATCGTGACACTGCCCCAGATCTTGACCGAAAAATAGTCGAGTTGAAACCGCGGGTTGGGCTTGAGAAGGTCGAATTCGACCGTCAGATCGTCGATCTTCTTCACCGCCTTCACCCAGGTCTTCATCGCCGCCGAGTCGTTCAGGAGAGGGGCGTTATCCAGCAGCATCTGGATGGTGAACACGACGTCGTCCGCCATGAACGGCT
Source organism: Candidatus Latescibacterota bacterium (assembly GCA_016209865.1). Classification (GTDB taxonomy): domain Bacteria; phylum JAAXHH01; class JAAXHH01; order JAAXHH01; family JACQVL01; genus JACQVL01. The sequence goes on from JACQVL010000004.1 coordinate 4,517, forward strand.
GGCCGTCGCTCCAGGTGACGCCCTTCCGGAGGACGAGCGTCCAGACGTCTAATCGGTCGTTCGGACTCATCCGCTCGCCCAGCCACGGCTCGATCATGCCGGTTCCGTAATTGAGGATGAAGAGCGGCTCGATCATCGTCTGATGAAACCCGTGGTCGCGCCGGCTGCCCGGGACGAACGGGTTCCACAACTCCGGCGCGGTAACACGCCCGCCGTCGATGTCGAAGATGACCGTCTCCCTGCGGGCGGTGTCGGCGGCCGGGGTGTTGGCGGCCCCGCCACACGCGACGACGGCGATCATCAGGCTGATCAGGCTGGCAGAGAGGGTAAGGATTGGCAAGATGATGGATTCCCGCTTTCGCGGGAATGACACCGGATTTCTCTCGTCACTCGTCACTCGTCACCCGTCACTGATTGTACCGACCACCGATCACCGACCACCGGCTACCGCACCACCACCATCTTCCTGACCGCCGTGAACCCCGCGCCCGTCGTCAGCCGGTAGAAGTAGAGACCGCTCGCCACCGGCTGTCCAGCGGCGTTTCGCCCGTCCCAGCGGACCGCGTACCGTCCGGCGTCCTGACGGGCATCTACCAGGGTCACGACCGCCTGGCCGAGCAGGTTGTAGATCGTTAAGGTCACCTGTCCCGGCTTCGGCAGGTCGTACCGGATGACGGTCGCCGGGTTGAACGGGTTGGGGACGTTCTGGTGGAGCGCATACGCACGCGGGGGCACAGTCAGGACGGCCGGCTTGGCCGGGACGGCGACCGGGACGGGACGGACGTCCACATCCACTCCACGAGCCTTGAGCACGGTCAGGCCCGTCCCGCCGGTGTCGCTGGCCGCCAGCGACAGGCGTAGCCGGACGAGCGGCCCATCCCCCGCCGGAATCCGTCCGCCGGTCGGACTGTAGATCATCAGGCGCATCGTCCCGTCTCTCCCGTGACTGGCGAGCGTCATCCCGTCCGCCCGGCCCGCTATGAGCGGCTCTGACCAGCGGACACGCCGGTCGGAGGAGACGAACGTGACTTCAAACCCTGCCAGAGGACCGGACGACTGGAGCGCGGCTATCAGCTCGATGACGCCATCCGCGTTGATCGAGACGTCCTGGAGCGTTAGATGAGCAGTGAGGTCGGACGGCTGAGCCAGACGCCGGACCGGGACGTTCCCCGTCACGATGCGCTGGATGATGGCGATGAGATCGACGATGTCCACCGCTTCGTCCCCGTTCACGTCGAAGAACGCCAGCGGACCGTCGATCGGGATGATGTTGAGCGCAACCCGGATTTCTTTCACGACGTCACGAACGTCGAGGATCAAATCGAACGTCACGTCGCCCGGCACGCCGGCCGCATGATGGACGGCAGAGCTCGTCGCTCCGGAGACGGTCACGCCGCTGCCTGAGTCGTTGCGTGCGACAACCCCATCCGGCGCCAGCCCGACCGCCAGTCGGTCGCCGACGCGGGAGAGCTGGACGGTCCCGCGGAGGATGAACGTGCGCGTCCCCCCAGCCGGGAGGGACAGGGCGAGGCCGGTGAACATCAGACTGTCTGGCCTGATGGCCGGGCTGTTGGCGAGCGGCCCGCCGTCGGGGACGCCATCCCCGGTGGTGTCCTCCAGCAGCCGGAAGGCGGTCAACTGCTGCGGCGTGAGTTGAGCGAAGCTTAGCCCGAACGCCAGCCGGGTGACCATGACCGCCTTTCCGGTAGTCCGGAGGACGAACCGGAAGAAATCTTTGTCGACGGCCGTCGCCGCGTTCCGGAATTGGTCAGAACTCTGACCGGACGGCGCGTCTGCCAGGACGAACGTCCCGGCGATATGAGCGGTCGTCGAGACGGCGCCGATCACCGGAATGGCCTCATCGCGGCGATTCCGACTGACGACCCCGGTCACCGGGAGGCTGATCGTCAGGCGGTCCCCAGCCTGAGTGTCCGAGACCGTCCCCTGGACGATGAACGACCGGGCCCGGTCAGCCTTGATCATGAGGCTCAGGCCGGTCCACGACGCGGCGGCGCTGGTGACCGTTCCTGTCGCAGTCACCGGCCCTCCGTCCGGAAGCCCATCCCCAGTCGTATCCTCGAACAGGACGAGGCCGGTCACGCCGCCCGGCGCCAGGCCGGAGAAGCCGAGGGTCAGCGTCACCTCGGACACGGTCATCGTGTCCCCGTCCGCACGCATGACAACCCGGAACAGGTTGACGTTCGAGAAC
>JACQVL010000116.1 GCA_016209865.1 Candidatus Latescibacterota bacterium
CGACGGGAATGTCGTCGGGGGGCAGGCAGACCTGATCGTTGCACGCCTGGTACCGGAGCGTGCCCTTGAGCGTCTGCCGGCCGACGGGCAGGTCTTTGCCGGCGCGTGCGATCAGGCCGATCACAAATTTGCCCTCGTACAGGGCGAGTTTCTTCCCCTCGACGAACTCCATCGCTTTCTGGATCGGCGTGGGGTAGAGAGCCGGCTCGACGGTGAGGCCTTTGAAGGGCGTCAGTTTCAGGTCGGTGGGGATGAGGTACTTCTCGGACGGGATGTGGGCGTTGACGTGATACCCCGGCGCGATCGTCGCCACGACCGCGACCTGGAACTGGCTGCCCTGGGGGACTTTGTCGATAGAAAGCACCGGTTTCACCGTCACGACCACCGGTTCATCCTGGGCAAGACTCCGTGAGAACGGAGTGAAGACCGCTGTGACGGCGGTTGTCAGCACGATCAGGACGACCCAGAGTTGACTCTCAGGGAACAACAGAAACCGCATGGTTCTGCTCCTTATACCAGTCGCTACAGTTTCTTGGCCACGTTCGACCCGGCGGTCACGCGGACGGGGACGTGCAGGGGGTTGTCGAGCTTGACGGTCAACGGGCTCCCTTCCTTCATGTCGACTTCCCCGCCCTTCAGCGCCAGAGCCGTGGCGGTCCCGGCAGCCCCGCCGGCCGCGGCGCCGATCGCGGTGCTCTTGGTATCCTTGCCGAGCAGTTTCCCGGCGAGCGCGCCGGCCGCCGTCCCGCCCGCGATCAACGCGGCATTCCGGCCTTTCTTCGATTCGCCCTGCACCTGAGCATCCGCCTGTCCTTCGATCGCTTGGCTGGCTGCCAGCGCGAGCGTCTTCCCGCTGGCCAGGGTGATCGAGTCGAACGAGAGCGCGATCGACCCTTTCTGGCTTGCCCGGCCGGCCGGGTTCACCGCTTTGACCGTGCCATGGATAACCATCCCGGCCGGGATGACCGTCTCCCCGTCAACGACGACCGGCTCGCTGACCGTCAGGCTGATCACGTCCCCCACCTTGTTCGTTTTGGAGCTCAGCGGAGTCTGGAGCGTTCCCTTGATGACCGTCCCGGCCGCGACCGTCACCGTGCGTTCGGCGGGAGCGGGCACGCCCTTCCCGGCACTGGCCATCTGATCCGCCGGCGGCCTGGACGCCGACCGGGCCGGCGGGGTCGCTTTGGCCATCGTCCCTGAGGATGAGGGCGCGGGCTCAGCGGGCGTTTTCGCCGCCGTCTCAGATGCCGGGGCCGGCTCCGCCACACGGGATGCAGTCGTATCGGCTGATTGGGCGGTGTCCGTCTTCTCAGAGGTCCCACACCCGGTCGAGGCTAACGCCAGGACCAGGACGAGGAAGACGGCGCTGAGACACGCGATCATTCGTCTCGATGGCATACAACACTCCCTCCCTATGGATTGAAGACCACACCACAATATTTACGGCTTCGACGAGATCGCTTTGCGTTCCTCCAGGACGCGCTGCGCGACCTGGGCGAACTCGATCCGCTTCTTCACCGTCTCGGCATCGCGGTAGGACGGGAACTTGGTGAGCAGCGTCTGGTAGGTGTCGATCGCCTTCTGATAGTCAAACATCTGCACGTAGATGCCGCCGATCTCGCGCAGCGCGTCCGCCGCAACCGGACTCGTCGGGTCGCTCTCGACTGCCTGCTGGTAGACCTTCAGCGCTTCTTCGTACCGTCCGGCATCCCGAAGGGTCGACGCGACTTCGAACGTCATGATCGGCCCTCGCGGGGTGGGCTTCCCCTTTTCTTCCTTCCCCAGGCCGTTGCCGCCCGACCCGAACGGCCACAGGAAACAGGAGGTCGTGCTGACGAGCACCACACCGAATACCATCAGCAGGATGGACGCGCGACGCTGAATGATCGTATACCTCCTCATAAGATGCTCCCTTCGCTAATGGGCGTGAGCAGGAGAGAGAGACTCGAGGTTTTCATTCATCATTCATCGTTCATCATTCCGCAATCGGTATCACATCCGTTACTATACAGTCTCTCTCCGCAAATGTCAACCCCATTTCCCGTTTTCCCTTTCCTATTTCCCGTTTCTTTACGACCTGTCCCGAAAAACACCTGGAATGAGGGAAGCGTCGCCATTATTTTAACCCGTACTGTCACGATTGGTGTGTTGCCCGTCACTCGTCACTTGTCACCCGTCACTGTTTTCCTTCGATGACTCGGCTGAGATCTGCGGTGTGGGACATCATGCGGAGGCGGCAGTACCGCCTCTGGGCTGGCGTGTTAGCGGGCGCGACGCTGGTCATGACGCGACTTCCGCTGGTCAACCTGATCGGGTTCGAATTCGCGGTCGTGACCGCCTTCCTCATCGTCTACGTCGCCGGGTGTCTCTCCGCCACTCGTTTCGTCGAGCGACGCCGCGCCGTCTCTCACGAACACGATCAACTTAGCTCCCCCGTCTTCGTCCTCTGGCCGGTCGGACTGGCCAACCTGCTGCTGCTCGTTCTCCCGTTCCTGCTGATGTCGATCAACAGTCTCATCACCGGCCCGTGTGACTACGCCGAAGGGGTCGCGTTCTTCCTGCTCATCCCCGTCGTGACAGCCCTCCTGGCGACCGCGGTCGGCGCCGGCTGCGGGGTGGTGACGCGGCGGCCGGGACGGGCGTGTCTGCTGTTCATCGGGTATACCGTCCTGACGTACGGGATCGGGGTCGTCCGGCTGCTCACCCAACCGCCGGTGTTTGCGTACAACCCCATCATCGGCTACTTCCCCGGGCCGCTCTACGATGAGGTCGTCCGGATCACTCCCACCCTGCTGATCGCCCGCGGGCTGGCGCTCCTTCAGGGGGTGGCGGTCGCTGCCGGACTGGCCGTATTCATCGACCCGGCGGGGTGGGACGTCCGCCTGCGGCGCTTCATCCGTCCGCTGCGATGGCCCGATGAGGCGGGCCAGTCGGCGGCGCGGTGGTGTCTGATGGGCGCGGTCATCGGACTGGCAGCCGCGTACATCTACCGCGCGCCCCTGGGCCTGGTCATCGACCGGGCTTACATCCAGCGCACCTTAGGGGGTCATGTCCAGACCCCGCATTTCGACATCTATTACGACCTCAACTCTGAGGCGGCCCGGAACATCTCGCGCATCGCTCAGGATCATGAGTTCCGGTACGACCAGTTGACCCGATTCCTGCGCGTCACCGCCACCCGGCGCATCCAGTCGTACCTCTACCGTTCCCCCGACCAGAAGAAACGGCTGATGGGGGCGCGGTACACCTCGCTCGAGCGGCCGTGGGACGATGAGATGCACCTGAACGATGAGGCCTTCCCGCACCCCGCCCTGAAGCACGAACTGGCCCATGTCCTCGCCTCGGCGTTCGGAAACCGGCTGTACGGCGGCAGCGACAAGATGGGCCTCCACGAGGGACTGGCGGTCGCCGCGGATTGGGGGGAGGAAAAACTGACCCCGCATCAATCGAGCCGGGCGATGCGCCAGCTCGGTCTTGCCCCTTCCCTCGACCGGGTGATCGGGACGTTCGGGTTCTGGACGGAAGCGGCGGACCGGAGTTACACCCTCTGCGGGTCGTTCGTCCGCTTTCTGATCGACCAGTACGGGATTGAGGCCTTCAAACGCGCCTTCCCATCGGGCGATTTCGACCGGGTGTACCACAAACCCCTGGCCGTGTTGATCCGGGAATGGACGGGGTTTCTCGACCGGGTTCCGCTCTCCGACCGGGACCTGCAACTTGCCCGGAACCGGTTCAGCGTCCCCAGTCTGTTCCGGCGGCGGTGCGCGCATCAGGTGGCCGCCTTAGACGATCAGGGATGGGAGCATTATCGGAGCAGACGGTATTGGAGTGCCGTCCAGACGTTCGACCAACTCCGCCGCCTCGATCCTCAGAACTTCTCCGCGCTCCGGGGATTGCTTCGCGCGACGTATCGGGTTGGGGCACACGAGCGGACGGAAGCCGTGGCGCGGGAAATCCTCGCCCGGCCAGACCGTCCGGTCAGCCTCCGGGCAGACGCCTACCAGGCGCGTGGGGATGTCGCCTGGACGCAGGGCCGGCTGGATCGCGCGCGGGAGGAGTACCGTCAGGCGTTCCGCCTGCACGCCTCAGACGGGTCGGACCGCGAGGCGCTCGTCAAGCTCGCCAGCCTCGAACGACCGGCGGTCGCCCGGTGGGTCTTCGAGTACCTGCTCGCCGACCAGGAGCAGGGAACACGGGTCGTGTTCGTGCGGGAGGCGGTGGACCGCGAACCGGACTTCGCGGTCGGGTTCTACCTCATCGGGCGTCGGCTCTTCAACGCGGACGCCTACCCGCAGGCGCTGGTTTACTTGAGGCGCGCCGAGGCGGTCTCTCTCCCCGACTCGTCGCTGGTGATCGAGAACGAACGACTGATCGGCCTCAGTCTTTTCTATACGGGAGAGTATGATCGGGCGATCCGGGTATTCCGGGAGCTCGCGGTGCGGTTGCCTTCGACAGGACTGGCACACTGGGCGCAGGATTGGGCTGAGCGGTGCCGGTGGGTTCAAGCGGGACAGAAGGGAGCCGGTGGTCGGGAAGACCAGTGACGAGCAGAGATCACACGATAAGCGTCTCGGATTCTTTCGCGCCAAAACATTCGATCCGCACACCCGACCGGTCGACCTCCGCCTGCGCCGCCTCGACGATCCGGTCCATCTCGTCGTCATTGTGCTCGGGCGCATGATGGAAC
>JACQVL010000112.1 GCA_016209865.1 Candidatus Latescibacterota bacterium
GGCGCCCTACAAAGACTTAAGATTCGATAACGCCTATACGTTCACGAAAGTGAACGACGTCTACTACTCTGGGACGATGCACGAGGAGAACCAGCCCTGCCACCTCGTCATCACGAATGAGGATATCTGTAACACCCGGTGCAAAGAAGAGTACGGGAATCCCTGCCAGCACTTCTGTCCGGCGAACGTCTACGAGATGGTGGCTCAGGACGACGGGGAGACCCGTCTCCAGCTCAACCCGACCAACTGCGTCCATTGCAAGACGTGCGACATCATCGACCCGTACCAGATCATCACCTGGGTGACACCCGAAGGCGGCGGCGGACCGAATTATAAAAACTTGTAGGCAGTGGGCAGTCCCCGCACAGCCCCCCTGCCCCACCGGGCAGTAGGCAGTGGACGGGGGAACGGCTTCTACTGCCCATTGCCCACTGCCCACCTGCCCGGTGAAGGGGCCAGGGGGAGAGGCTGCAGGGAGCCACACCGTGCTCGAAACCCTCGACCTGACGAAGAAGTTGGCGGATAAGAAAGAGTATGAAGAAGCCCTGAAGAAGTACCAGCTCCGGCTTCTGGAATGCTGGCAACGGATCAGGAAAAAAGGCGTCCCCGTCCTCCTCGTCTTCGAAGGGTGGGATGCCGCCGGGAAGGGTGGGGCGATCAAGCGAGTGACCGACCCCCTCGACCCGCGCGGCTACCAGGTCAGCCAGGTCGGCCCGCCGTCCCCGGATGAACTCGCCCATCACTACCTGCGCCGGTTCTGGATTCGGCTCCCCCGGCGCGGGCAGATCGTCCTGTTCGACCGGTCATGGTACGGGCGCGTCTTAGTCGAACGCGTGGAAAAGTTCGCCACGAAGGAGGAATGGAAACGCGCCTACGACGAGATCAACACGTTCGAGCGGATGCTCATCGACGGCGGGACTGTCCTGATGAAATTCTGGCTCCACATCAGCAAGGACGAGCAACTGCGCCGGCTGAAGGAACGGGAACAGAACCCGTACAAACGATGGAAGATCACGGAGGATGATTGGCGCAACCGGAAGAAGTGGGGGAAGTACGAGGCGGCGGTCGAGGGCATGCTCGAACGGACGAACACCGACTACGCGCCATGGACGCTCGTCGAGGGCAATTATAAATGGTACGCCCGGATCAAGGTCATCCGGACGATCACGGAGACGCTGGGCGAACGGCTGACGATGAAGTGGATGGACGAGACCTGAGTCCGCCCGCCCATCGAATGGGCGGGCTGATCGTACCAAGCCCTTGCGGGGCTCCGCTCTTTCTGACGGAATCTTATGCGACACACCATCCGTATCCTTGCGCTTACAGTACTGCTCCCGCTCGTCGCCTGTCGCACGGATGAACAGCATCCGTACAGCCAGGCCGGGATTACCGGGCAGGAACTCCTGTATCACATCCGGTACCTGGCCTCTGATGAGCTGGGCGGGCGGCTGTCCGGGACGCCGGGCGCAGACCAGGCGGCGCAGTACATCGCACGGGAATTCCAGCGGTACGGCCTCCGGCCGGCCGGGGATGATGGGGAATGGCGGCAATCGTTCGACTTCGTCGCAGGACTGAAGGTCGGCGCACACAACCACCTCACCGTGACGGCCGGCACGCAGACGACGTACACCGCCGGGACCGACTACCTGCCCCTCGCGTTCTCGTCGACCGACACGGCGGACGGGTCGGTCGTCTTCGCCGGGTACGGCATCGTCGCGCCGGAGATGGGGTATGACGATTATCAGGACATCGACGTGAAGGGGAAGATCGTCCTCGTCCTCCGGTACGGCCCGGACGGGACGAGCCAGCGTGGGGAGTTCGGGCGGTACATCACGCTGCGAAATAAAGCAGTGACCGCACGGATGAGAGGGGCCGCCGGTCTGCTGATCGTCACCGGCCCGGAGAGCACGGAGGCGGACGCCCTCGTCCCACTCCGGCAGGACCCGCTCTTCACCAGGGCGGGACTCCCGGCGGCGAGCATCTCGCCGAACGTGGCAGCCGAGATCCTCAGTGCGGCTGGGATGACCCTCCAGGACATCCAGCGTCACATCAACCAGGAACGGCGCGGGGCGCCGTTCGCCATCCCCTCCATGCGCGTGACCCTCTGGACGGATATCGTCAAGGAGTGGCAACAGACGGCCAACGTCGTAGGACTCCTGCAAGGGACAGAGAAGGCACAGCAAGGCCAGGTGATCGTCATCGGCGCGCACTACGATCACTTAGGCCTGGGCGGCCCCAGCTCGCTCGCGCCCCGGGACGGCGCGATCCATCACGGCGCGGACGACAACGCCTCCGGGACGGCCGGCCTCCTCGAACTCGCGCAGGTGTTCGCCGCCCACCGGAAGGGACTGAAACGAAGCCTGCTCTTCATCGCCTTCTCCGGTGAAGAGGAAGGTTTGCTCGGGTCGGCTCACTACGTCAAGCATCCGTCGATTCCTCTGGCAAAGACCGTCGCCATGATCAACTTAGACATGATCGGCCGGCAGCGGGGACGGACGCTGATCGTGCACGGGACGGGCACCGCGACGCAGTGGCAGGACCTGCTGAACCGGCTCAATCAGTCAGCGTTTGAGCTGCAGTTCAAGGCCGACGGGTACGGGCCGAGCGACCACACGTCGTTCTACAATCAGGATGTTCCGGTGTTGTTCTTCTATACCGGGACGCACGAGGATTATCACAAGCCGTCCGACACGCCGGAGAAGATCAACGTCCAGGGAGAACAGGGAATCGTCGAATACGTCTACCGGGTCGTGAGTGAGATCGACCGGCTTCCCGACCCTCCGGCGTTCGTACGCGTCCGGACGGGCGAATCCCCCGCCGGGACCGGCAGCGGGTCTCGGTCACCATAACATAGGAACGATGAACGCGGAATGATGAACGATGAAGAAAAGGCCTTTCTCACGAGGGTTTCTTCGTTTTCATTCATCATTCATTATTCATACAAGGAGGCAGACTCGATGGGGCAATACGTCAAAGCAGCGACGACCGATGAACTGCAGGCAGGACAGGGGAAATTAGTGGAGATAGAAGGGAAGGAAATCGCGCTGTTTCACGTCGACGGCCAGTACTACGCGATCGAGAATACGTGCACGCATCAGGGCGGCCCGCTGTGCGAGGGGGAATTGGAGGGCACGGAAGTGATGTGCCCGTGGCACGGCGCCCGGTTCGACGTCACCAGCGGCGCGGTCCTGTCCCCGCCAGCCTACATGGGGGTGACCAGTTTCCCGGTCCGGGTCTCGGCATCGGATATTGAGATAGAGGTATAAACGGCACGTTCCACCACGGTGTCCATGTAGGGGCGAAACATTCGCTGATCAGAACGAGCACCTTCAAAGCCATAGGCGAATGCTTCGCCCCTACTGTTATAACAACATTCCCCCGATCTGCCACGCCAGAAACAGACCAAACCCCACGCTGAACACCCCCGCCAGCGCCCGGACTGTCATGTTCAGCCGGCTGAACCGTTGCGCGGTCATCGCAAACGGCAGGCCGACGAGCGTGCTCATCACCAGCATCCCGCCGATCGACCCGATTCCGAACACCCCGATGTAGATCAGCGCGAGGGTGCGCGACGGGATGGTGACGAGGACGAGCAGCATCAACGCCGCGCTCCCCGCTAACCCGTGCACCATGCCGATGAAGAACGGCTTCGTCCCCAGCCGGACCGGATGATGGGAGTGCGCGTCCGTCCCCGCCGTCCCCTCGTGCAGGTGCGGATGGACGTGCCAGTGCGCCCCGTGTTCGTGAGAATGGACGTGGAGGGTGGCCCCGCGAATGAGCTTCCGGATCAGATCCACGCCCAACACGACGAGCATCACTGCAACCGCGAACTCTAACGCGAGGGCGAGCCGATCCGGAATCCGCAGGTTCAACGCGACGACGACCAGACCGACCACCAGCAATGCCGCCGTATGCCCCAGTCCCCAGAGCGCCCCGACGAGGGATGATCCGAACACCCCCTTCCGCTCGCTCACGATCGTCGTGACGGCCACTAAGTGATCTGCGTCGAGCGCGTGCTTCAGGCCCAGGACGAAGCCGAGGCCGAGGGTCGACCCGATGGCGGTGTGGGTGAGGCCGTCGAACACCGCCTGCGCGTTGAGCACTCCCGCCTGGACGAGGCCCTGCCCGACGATGAACAGTCCGGCGATCGAGATGACTCCAGCGCTCACGACGGGCAGTCCGCTCACGACCGGATGACGCATGCTCATTCCGTCGAACACCCGCCGCGCGCGGACCATCACCAGCCCGATCCCGGTCAGCACCCCCGCCAGGCCGAGGCTGAACGCGACGATCAACAGCAGGCCGAAGCCGACACGATGCATGGCGATCGCGCCCAACAGGACGACGAGCGCGGATGGACACGGCAACAGTCCGCCCGACACACCCAGGGCGAGCAGGCTGCGCCAGGTCACCGGCCGGCCGTCCGCGCCGGGCGGCAGATGCGAATGTCCGTGATCATGGACATGATCGTGGTCATCGTGTGTGTGATGATGATGGTCATGATCCTGTCCGAACAGGTTCCGCAGCCGGCTGAAGAAGAGCGAGACGCCGAGGACGGCAACGATCACACCCGACGCCACACTCAGCCACGGGTACAGCCGTTCCGGGAGGATGAATTCAGACGCGTACAGCGTGATCAGGCCGAGCGCAAACACACCCGACGTGTGCGTGGCGGTGACCGTCAGCCCCAAGAACAGCGCATGGGTGGCCGTCCCGCGCGCGCCGACGAGGTACGCGCCGACGATCGTCTTGCCGTGACCGGGGGAGAGGGCGTGCAACGCCCCCAGGCCGCAGGCGACGAGGAGCGCCCACAGGATGAAGCGCGGGCTGAGTTTCCGCGCGGAGACCAGGTCGGCGAACGTGTCCTTCGACCGCTCCGCCGCCCGCTGGCCGAGCGACCCGATCCCACTCCACCCTCCGTTCTCCGCTCCGAACACGAACGCCACTCGGGCAGTCCGCACGTTCAGCGGGCTCGACAGCATGTCCTGAGGATACCGCCGCAGCTCGTCACTCTCGTCCCGGTCGGGCACGGTCGAGGTTTGAATCGTCACCCCCGGCATCGCCTGGACGACGATCTCCCGCCAGCCGAGCCGGTCGGGCTCGTTCTCGTCCCGGTACTCCACCTCATGCCCCGCCGTCGCGGGTTTTCCTGACGCCGAACCCGGCACGAGCGCCTCGAACACGACCCGCATCCGCAGGGTCAACAGTCCTCCCTGGCCGGGCGGAAACTCGATCTGGCGCGACCGCATCATCAGTTGAACAGGCTGCTGATCGGCCCAGAGACGGAGTCCCTGTTGAACCTCATCCACCTTGACGGTCAAGAACAAGGTCTTCTCGTCCTCACTCGTCACCCCGTTCTCGTCTGTGTCCATCCCCTGGAGTGCCTGGAACGTCGGAATCTCCGCCATGTCGACGATGTACACGAGACGGATCGTCCCGCCCGACTGGCCGGCCGCCGGGCCGGAGAGTTCGAGCCGGCTGTACAGGTTGACGGTGAAATTGCCGAGCGGGTGGGTGAAGGCGGGGCGTGGAATGATGAGCAAGCAGGAGAGAAGACAGCAGAGGGGGAAAGACCGAACGAGACGCATGAGAGATTACTTCCTCAGGCTGACAGACGACTTGGAACGTCCGCGGAGCCGTGCAAGCGTCCGGCCGGCAGTGTCGGCGTGCCGGACCGAGAACTGAGGGTTGATCGACAGGCACTGATCGAGGTACATCCGGGCCTGCTCGACGTCGCCCAATCGCTCACAGATCATCCCCGCATGGAACAGGAGGAGCGCGTCCTTCGTGCCCAGCCGGAGGGCTTTCCGTGAGGCGTCGAGGGCTTCACGCGGCTGGCCTGATTTGTACAGCGTCCAGGCCAGGACGTCGGCGGCGTAGATGCTCGGCCTCTGTGCCATCGCCCGGCGCGCGCGGGCGACCGCCTCCGGGAGCCGGGACTGATGGTCGGCGTCGAACAACGCCATCTCCATGTCCATCTCGACCCCGTTCGCCCGGTAGAGCTGTTCCATCGCCCGGACGAGTTCATACTGCTGTGCGGCTTTAGCGGTCTGTCCAGCGGCCTGATAGACATCGCCGAGAGCAATCACGTATTCCGGCAGCGGGACGGACTCGACGGCTTTCGTGTACAGGATGATCGCCCCTTCGTAGTCTTTCCGGGCGGCCAGCACCCGGGCCAGGCCGGCCAGGGCGTGCACGTAGTTGGGCAGGGTCGCGACCGCCTGCTGGTACTCCGCCACCGCCTCATCGAGCTGTCCGGAATTAAAATAGAGGTGGCCGAGTTGTACCCGGCACCACTGGGTATTCTCGGCGGCCGGGCCTCCGGCGGCGACCGCGCTCTTCATCGCCTGGATAGCCCCCTCGACATCCCCGAACAACTCGCGGACGTGTGAGACCCGCGAGTACGAACTCAGGTCAGGCCGCAGGTTGACCATCCGCTGGATCGTCTCGGCCGCGTTCGGGTACTCGCCCAGTTCGACGTACGCGTCCCCGATCACCCCGTACGCGCGCGCTGAATACAGGTTCATTTTTTGTGCGCGCTGGCCCCAGTCGAGCGCCTCTCGGAACTGGTGCCGGGCTAAACACAACGTCCCCATCACGCTCATCGCGTCGTCGCGCTGTGGCTGGAGGTCGAGGGCCTTGCGGAGGACGCCTTCCGCCTTCGTGTAGTACGTCGGATCGCCCGTCTCCCGCGCCTTCTGGAGGTACACGTCCCCCAACTGCACGAGCGCCTGGGCGTCGGTCGACTTGATGCGGAGCCGTTCCTGGAGGGCGTTGATGAGTTTGTCCGTCGATGACCACGCCGCTCCACGGGTCACGCGGCTGAACAGCTTCTCGACGAGCGGGTTCGTCCTCGCCTGCTGGCGGACACGTTCTCTCGCCCATCGAAGCCCCAGCGCTCCTCCAATTAATACCCCGATGACCGCGCACACAAGAGTAATTCTGTTTCGTCGGCTCATAGATGTTCTCGACGGCGTAGAAAACCGTCTGACATGACAGTGGCTGCGAGCCTCTCACCCGCAGCCACTGTGTCTCTCCCCTTTTCGCCCCGATGCGGGCGACCACAGAGGGTCGCCCCTACTTCACCAACAACATCTTCCGGGCTTCGATCGTCCCGCCCGATTCGATCCGGTAGAAGTAGACGCCTGAGGCCACGCGTGCGCCGTTGTCGGTCAGGCCGTCCCACCGCACCGTGTAGTGGCCGGCAGTCTGCACGTCATCGATCAGCGTACGCACCTGCTGGCCCGCCAGGTTGTAGACGCGCAGGGTCACCTTCCCCGGCTTGTGAATCTCGTACTGGATCGCCGTCTCCGGGTTGAACGGGTTGGGGTAATTCTGCTTCAACGACGTCTTCTTCGGCAGCCCCTGACTGCTGGAGGCCGAATTGATCCCCGTCGGCCCGCCCTCGACCCGGTGGTGCTGGTGGACGTACCCCTGGTTAGGATTGGCCATGTACGGGAAGGTCGGGAGAAATTCCTGGTCGTTCCGGTCGACCCCGTCGCCGAGTTGATTGTTGGGGGCGATGTTGAACTCCGTGGATGACGGGTTAAACGTCTTCCAGAGCACCCCCGCGACCGCCTGGAGCTCGATATCGACGATGTCGTCGAACAGACGCCGGCCGTTGGGGAAGCCGGCGTTATCCCCGGAGAGCACCCCGCGCCGCTTCGGGTTGGTGGTCGTCGGCGGGATGGCCATGTTCAGGCGCATCTGCTCCGACGGCGTCTGCGTATCCTGCGGTCGCTGATTCAACCCAGGCACCCCCGTCAGGAACACCGCCACTAAGTCGTTGCGCGACCCGGACGGGACACTCACCCCGTAGAGAGCGTTCAGGAGTCCGGCCAATTCCGGCGTGGTCACGTAGTTGAGGAATTGTACGTGCTCCGCCGGCGTGACCGCATTCCACAGGTCTTTCTTGCTGAGCGGGATGACCACTTCGTTGACGAGCGGCATGCCCAGCTCCGATACCTGGACCCAGTTTCCCGACGCCGACCGGGTGCCATCCGTGTTGATGACCGTCGTCGCCTTCCGGCTGGCGGTCGACCAGACGCCGATGACGGCGACAGAATCCGCCGCGCCGGACGGCGCGGCACCCGTCCGGGTGAGCTTGCTGATGGGGGTCTGGATGGCGATCGCGTGGCAGTTGTACCCGCCCAGGCCGTCGATCCCGAACCCCTGGTTGCCCGGCGCGCCCGGCCGGATCGTCAGCAGGTCGAACACCGCGCCGAGGTCGACGAAGAACGGATCATCCCGCTGCCCGGCGAAGACCTTCGTGCTGTCCGTGCTGGGTCCGATATCATACACCCCCGCGTTGCTCAACGTCAGGTAATCGCCCGTCGATTTCGGCCCGATGTTGGCCGGGGGTACGGTCAGGCCGGAGCCGAGGACGGTCGAGGCGGTTTGCACCCCGCCCACCGAATCGATCCGCGTGACCGTATACGTCTGCTTCACGTTCCAGTCTGAGTCGGTCAACGAACCGATCGCCCCGGTGTTATACAGGAAGGTATTCCCGTTGGCCGTCGTCGTCGTGAACTCAAACCGGTAGGTGACGTGCGCGTGGGCATCACCCACGTTGTCGACTTTGATCTCATACCGGACATCATCCCCGAATGCGTTGAAGTTCGGGCCGCCGGCGGGTTCCTCCATCGGGATGAACGTGGCGATCAACGTCACCGTATTGGGTTTATCTGGACTGACGAACCCATAGATGTCCAGGTTGTCCGCCAGGGGGTCATTACTGATGATCGGCGCCTCGCGATGACTGGAAGCGCCCGTGAAATGGGGCGAGAGACTCACAGCCAGCACGAACGCGACGATGGCCAGCGCGACAACAATCCCGACTCTCTTCATAGGGCTCCTCCTGTGAGGCAATGATAGAAGAAAATAAATTGGACAGGGAAGAACGAGAAATTGCAGGCGCGTCCTGCTTATGAGTACGCAAATTTTTAGCGGACGGATTTCTGGCGGGGAATAAAACCCGGGGTTCGGGATCCGGGGTACGGGGTTCGGGAGGAAAATCCAGGGTACGGGAGACGGGGTACGGGAAAACAAAACCAGAGGAATCTACCGTCTGCTTTCCGTTTTTCCCGTACCCCGAATCCCTAACCCCGAACCCCGAGTCTTTACCCGGCCGGGACCTCACCCCGGCGCATGCGGACGTCGATCGCCTCTGGGGTGAGACGCGCGAAGGGGGGGTCTCCACGGAGGAGCCGGACGAAGTCATCGACGATGATATCCACGGCGCGCAGGTTCGCGTCCCGCGTCCGTCCGGCGATGTGGGGGACATGGATGACGTTCGGCCGGCCGCGCAGCGGGTCGTCCACGGGCAGGGGTTCGACGTCGTACACATCGAACGCCCCGGCCAGTTCGTCCGCACAGATGCGTTCCCGGAGGGCGTCCATGTCGATCCCGTGGGCGCGGGTGACGACGACCACGATCCCCCCTTTCCGGAGCCGGTACACCCGCTCGGCCGAGACGATCTTCGTCGCAGATGGGGTCGGGGGCACGGTGATGAACAGCACCTCGGCCTCGTCAACGAGCGCATCTAAGCTGACAGGGTCGGCGCCCCACTCCCGCGCGACGGCGACGGGGATGAAGGGGTCGTAGCCCACGACCGTCGCCCCGAGCGCGGCGCACCACCGGGCAACCCGCCGGCCGATCTGGCCCAGGCCAACGACCCCCACCCGCTTCGTGCCGAGGTCGCCGTTGACGAACCGCGCGTCGTCGCAGAACTGATCCGCTTCGTACTGCCACAACGTCTCGCCCGCCGCCATCCGGCCGTGCCACCACGGGACTCGTCGCAGCGCACAGAGCGCAAGACACAGGCCGAGTTCTGCCACGGACTGCGCCCAGCCGCGCGTGCTGTCGATAATCGGAATCTCCCGTGCGAAGAGCGTATCGACCGGAAGGCCGAACCCGGCGTTGTCCGTCACCGCTCCGACCATCCGGAGCTGCGGGGCCGCCGCGATACACGCCGGGGTGAGGACCGGACCTCCGAAGAAGCTGATCAGCCCGACGACCCCGCGCAGGTCGGTCTGTTCATGGACGGGCGTCTGACGGTCGGTGTTGAGGACGATCAACTCCCCCAACGCGCCGAGCCGGGCCGCCACCCGGTCGGGGACGAACGGCCAGCGTTGCTCCAGGTCGGGCGAACGGACGAAAAGGAATCGATGAGACATAAAAGGCTCCTGTGAAAATTTTGGATTTTAGATTTCGGATTTTGGATTGGGACTGCAGAGCAGGAGCAGGAGACAGAACCGGGACGGATCGCTGATCCTCCACCATCGATCATGTTTCCGCCAATACCGTAGCCCTCTTGATCGTTCGATCCAAAATCTAAAATCCAAAATCCAAAATAACCCAATCATCTCCACTCTCCCACCGCATACCGTCGTACGGCGGTGTCATCCAGCTCAACGCCGAGTCCGGGACCGGTCGGCACCTGCGCCCACTCGCCCTCAAACCGGATCGGATCGACGATCAGATCGTCCTCGCGCAGGAAATTGCCGATCAGGTCGCTGCCGAGCGTGCAGTTGGGCATCGCCGCCGCGGCATGGACGGCGGCCATGTCCAGAATCCCCAGATCGACCTCGCTCCCGTGCCAGACGGGAATCCCGGCCATGTCGCACACCGTCGCCATCCGGATGAACGCGCTCACCCCGCCGCTGATGTTGACGTAATCGACCGCGTCCCGCTTGATGGCGGTGATCAGGTGGCGTTCCGTCCCCCCGTACGGGAGGTGGATGTGGAACGCGACGGGGATAGACAGCATCCGACGGAGACGGACGTACCAGTCGATGTTCCATTGCGGGACGGGGCTCTCGAACATCGCGATGTTGTAGCCGTCCAGGCGTCGGGCTAAGCGGATCGTCTCCGCGGGCCGGTAGAACCGCTCGTTCGGGTCGAGGTTGAGGGCGAGGCGATGTCCGACGGCGTCGTGGATGGCCTGCACACGCTCGACGTTCGGGTCTTCCAAGGCGCACTTAAATTTGAGGCCGGTGAATCCCTTCGCCACCGCGTCCCGGGCAATCCGTGCGATGTCTTCCGGCGTCCGCTGGCCCGTCCAGTAATCCACCCGCACCCGATCCCGGCACCGGCCGCCTAACAGGTGATGGACGGGCACGCCGAACGCCCTGCCGAGCAGGTCGTACAGGGCGACCTCGAACCCGATGTACGCGCGGTCATACGGGAACGGCAACGCTCGCAAGTCGAGCCGTCGCGGATCGCAGCCGATGAGCGCGGCACGGTTCCGCTGGATCGACGCCCACGACGCGGCGCGGAACGTCTCCCCTACCCCAACCACCCCATCATCCGTCTCGACCCGCAGGATGAACTTCACCAGGTCGTCGAAGTCGCTCAGCAGGCCGCCCATCGCGTGCGGGCCGGTCCCCTGACTCGCCGTCGCGTCATACGCCAGTTGGCCCTGCGCCGCGTCCCGTTTCCCGGCCGCGGGAGGTTGGTCGTATTCCGGACTGTTCACCGTGTCCGGGTGCATCGGGACGATGACGGGAATGGCGGTGATGTGCGTGATCGTCACGATTCCTCCGGCGTATAATCGATGTTCCCCCAGTGCTGCTGGCCGCCGTCGACGGCCAGGGTCGCGCCGGTGATGTAGTCGCCCGCCGGGGAGGCGAGGAACACGGCGGCATACGCGATGTCCTCCGGGGCGCCGAAGCGTTGCAGGGGGATTTGAACGCGAATGTCTTCCGCCCGCGCCTCGCCGTACGCTTGTTCCCATCCGTCGGTCAGGATGTTCCCCGGCGCGATGCAGTTGACGCGGATGTTGTGCGGCGCCCACTCGATCGACAGACTCTTCGTCAGGTTGACGACCCCCGCCCGCGCCGCGCCCGTGTGGGCCAGCCCCGGCATCCCGCGCCAGAGACAGGCGACGATGTTGATGATCTTCCCTCCGCCGTGCGGGATCATCCACTGCGTCGCCACCTCCCGCGTCATGTACCACGTGCCGTTCAGGTTGGTGTTGATGACCGCGTTCCAGCCGTTCGTCGAGATGCGTGCGGATGCCGACGCGAACTGCCCGCCCGCGTTGTTGACCAGCACATCGACCCGGCCAAACCGGTCGAGCACCGTCCGGACGGTCCGCGACACCGCATCAACATCCCGGATGTCCGCCTGGAGGGCGAGCGACTCACCCCCGCACGCGCGGATGTCCGCCGCCGTCGCGGTCAGGTGTTCGAGCTTCCGGCTGCAGATGACGACGTTCGCGCCGAGACGGGCGAATTCCAGCGCAATCCCTCGACCGATCCCGGTCCCGCCGCCGGTCACGATGGCCGTCTGGCCTTGCAGGAGGTTGGGGGCGAAGATAGTCATGTGCGCTCTGCGGTGAGTAGCCGTAGTCCGTTGCCGATGACGAGGAGCGACGCGCCCATGTCGGCGGCGACCGCCATCCAGAGCGTCGCCAGACCGGCGACCGCCAGGCCTAAGAAGAGCGCCTTGATGAGCACCGCCGCGACGATGTTCTGAAGGATCACGGCTCGCGTCCGGCGGCTCAGGCGGATGGCGTAGGGCAGCATCCGGAGGTCGTCCGCCATGAGCGCCACGTCCGCCGTCTCTAAGGCGGTGTCCGTCCCCGCCGCGCCCATCGCCACCCCGACCGTGGCCGTGGCTAAGGCTGGCGCGTCGTTTACCCCATCCCCGACCATCCCGACCGCCCCGAACCGCGCCCGCAACTCCTGGATCACCGCCAC
>JACQVL010000113.1 GCA_016209865.1 Candidatus Latescibacterota bacterium
CAGGCTGGCGGAGACGAACCTGGCGGACCCGGAACCGCATCCGCTCATCGAGGCGCTGTTTTACAGTCATCCCTCGATCGGCAAACGGATCAGGATGGCGGAGCGTGCCTAATCATTGATGTACTGCTCATACACCCCCTCAATCATCTCTACCGCTGGTTCGTGATCCAGGATCGCCAGTCCGTACCGGAGCGTCAGCGTCTCACCCCGCTGCAGTTCGATCGGACCGCTCATCAGCAGGCCGGCGCCCAGCAGGTTCTTGCGGGTGAACCAGGTGACCGGATGGCGCGGGTTCTGTGGGTGGTCGATCATCATCACCGCCCCACCGGTCGCGCCGGTCGCGCACACCCAGCGAGCCCGCGTGCCCATGATCTGCTCATGCCCGACGAGTCCCTCGCTGCTGCGGTGCGCGGCATCCGCAAAGGGTGGGCCCATCCGCAGTTCCAGGCCGCTATACCGGGCCGCCTTCGACGCGCCCATCGTCAGGCGCTCGACGACCGGCTCGATCACCGTCTGGATCGACCAGAGGTATCCTCGAGCAGACGAAACGGCGCGAAACCGAAATGTACGCACTTCTGACACCATCGGCTGGTCATCCTGGTCGAGCCAGGTGAGTTGTTCGGTAACCGACACGCCTGTCTTATCCGTCCGCACTTCCGGAAACGCGTCGTGGCGCTGGACGCCGTGACTGTGTTCGACCTCCTCGTATTTCCCCTTCTCTGGCAGGTACCAGGCCCCACCCCAGAGGTTCGCATCGTTGACATGAACCCAGCCGAAATACAACCCCGTATGCCATGCATGGTCCGCTGGCCGGTACTCGGTGATGAGGACGCCAGACGGCGTGTAGATGGGCGCGAAGCACGGCTTGGGCGATTCGTTCCGTGGCAATTCTTCTGTCGCACGGTACAAGGTCACCAGACGATCCCCATCGTGGATTTCGAAACCGAGACAGTTGTGATGGAACTGGAGTGAGCTCATGGGTTTTTCAACCGATCTGGAAGAAGCAGTCAGCTATCAGCCCGCGCTCAGCCACCGGAACCCGTGAGACAACGCAGGCTGAAAACAGAGCACTGACAATCGGCTCAACGAGTCTGAAGCTGAGCTGGGTTCCGGTCGGTTTGCAGCGCGTGGTTAGCCCGCAACCCTTCTCCCGCGACTTTATGAGACCAGCGTCGGTCCTGCCACAATGTTACGATCATCCAGAAACTCGACCGGCTCAGCGTCCCGCCCCTGCTCCCACATGAGCGAGAAAAACCAGATCCCACTCTCTCCGATGCAAAAATCAGCCGGGGTAAACGTCATCTTAGACTCCAACGGCGGCTCGGGGCGCTCAGGGTTATATTCGGCCGGCCAGCCCAACGCTTCTCCTTTCCACGGTTGCCCCTTCGCGTGCAACGCGGCCGCAAACGTTCTGACCTCCTCGAACTCAGGAACAACAATGGGCACGACCGACGTATACCGTCCGTGTGTTTTAATTTTCGCTTTGACGGTGACCACGTTGTATTCGCTCCTTTCGCCAGGCGTCCACGAGGTCATCGTGGTAAATTCCCATTTCGGGGAAGTACTCCCCACAATAGGAAATGATCCCGTAGTTGTCAACCTATTCTTTCTATAGTCTATACCATGTTAGCCGATAGTGCTCTTGACTTTTCGAGGTCAATTCGTGTTCTTCCTCAGGACTCTTGGATTCTCACAACTTTTGTGCAGACAACAGATCGTGTTCTCCACTTGACAGGGACTGAGACGAGGCCTACCTTCACGACACAGGGTTCAACTCGTCACTCGTCACTGATTTTCTATGCCCGCTCATTGTGCCCGGCCAGCCGGCCTTTCCTCCTTCCGTGATTTCGTCGCGCTCGCTGTGCGAACCGCCGACGGGGTCTTCCCGGCCCTGGCCTGATCCGGGCTGTTCATCCAGCGCAACAATTCGCTGGGCAGGTCCGGCGCCAGGAGGCGGTTAAAAAAGTCCGCGGTGAGCCGCTGACCCCGCAGGTCGCCGACCCTCTCCTTCAAGAGGGTTCTTTTCCTGAACCTGGTATTGCCGACAAATTTCCAATGTATTGCCGATAAATTGCCGATAACTCGTATCCCCTGGCCCGATTCGAGGCATGGGTGACCTTCAGCCAGCCTTCGCTCACCCACCCCCTGAGCAGAACCCTGGCCATACGCTCTGAAAGGCCCAGCGCCTGGGCCACGTCCGCCGAGGTGATCCGCTCTGCCCTGGAAAACAGCGCCAGCACTGTCCGTGCCCGGCGGTCCAGTCGGCGCAGGGCTTCGGGTTCCGCAGGGACCCCTTCCCCGGCCAGTCGCAGGGCCTCTTGCTGCGCATCCGTGAAGACCTCCGCCAGGGCCGCGATGAAGTACTCCAGCCAGGGCGTGAGGTCCACGTGCGCCCGTCCCTCGTAATAATTGTGGTGCGGATGGGTCGCCAGCGCGCGATAGTACCCTGCCAGGTCGCGGGCATGGTGTTCTTCCAGGGAGAAGAACCCGTTCAGCCCGTACCCGCCGCGATGGAGGAGAAAGGTGGCCAGCAACCGGGCCGTCCGGCCATTCCCATCGTAAAAGGGGTGGATCGTGGCGAACTGGTAGTGCGTCAGCCCGGCGATGAGAGGTACAGGCAGACCTTCTTTTGCGGCCTCTCCGGCCCATTTCACCAGGGCGGCCATCAGGCCCGGCACGTCTTTGGCCTCCGGGGGCAGGTAGACCAGAGCGCCGGAGGCCGAATCGCGGATGGCGTTCTGTTCGTCACGGTACGGGGTCGGCCTGGCCCGTGCGCCCTTTTCGACCAGGGCGTGCAGCCTGCGGATGAGGGTCTCGCTCAAGGGGGTCTTTTTCGCTGCCCACTCCTCCACCCGCAGCAGGGCATTCCAGTAGTTCTGGACCTCGCGCCGGTCCCGCTCCCGTCCGTGAAACCGCACCTTCCGGCCTGCGATCACCTGTTCGGCCTCGGCCAGGGTCAGGCGGTTGCCCTCGATCCGGGTCGAATAGTGTACGGATCGCACTCGTGCCCGCTGGCGCAGGGCGGACTCCACAGCCGGCGGCAGCGGCGTATGGGCCACCA
>JACQVL010000151.1 GCA_016209865.1 Candidatus Latescibacterota bacterium
ATCCAGAGCTGGGATCAACTGGTCACCAAGTACAGGTTTTTCATGCCCAAACCGTTCCGGGATATCGACCCGGTGACTTTAGGCCGTCGCGACGATCCGCCCGGTTTCAGGGTGTTCCGGGAAGCGACGGTGAATCTGCTCATCCATCAGGACTACGGCGATCATTCCCGCAAAGCTGTCATCAAATTTTTCCGCGACGGCATCCAGTTCTGGAACCCCGGCGACGTATTCGGCGACGATTCCCGTTTGCTGGAGCCGGGTGAAAAGGAAGTCCGCAACCCGGCCATCGCCATGGCCATGCGTCGGATCGCCATGTGCGAGCAAGCGGGCACGGGCTTGCGGATGATGCGCAAGGAGTGGCAGAAGCTCGGCCACCCGGCTCCGACGTACAAGAACGATCGGGCTTGGAAAGCCTTCGAATTCTTCATCCCGGAGCTGGACAAGGAAGTGGACATGGCCTCCGACCTGATGAAGGCCATGTTCGGAGATGCACGGACAGAGCCACCGACCCAGTCACCGACCCAGTCACCGACCCAGTCAGACGACCCAGTCAGGCGTCTTTTAGTGATTCTTGCCAAAGGAGAGATGTCTTCCGGCGAGCTGCGTGAGGCGTTGGGAATCAAACACCGGCCCACGTTCCGCGAGAACTACTTGCACCCGGCAATGGAGGCTGGGCTTATCGAATACACGATCCCGGAAAAGCCCAACAGCCGACTGCAGAGGTATCGTCCTACGGATAAAGGCCGCCTGTTTCTGGCCATATGAAAGGAAGTATCAACGCATCTCAGAAATCGCAAGCCCATAACCGTCCGAAAAACCGGGTCAACTCCAATCAACGGCAAGATTCGTCGCGGCGGGACGAGTTTCTTCACGCGAGTCCGGTTCACCCAGAAGGAAGAGAAAACGCTTGCTTTTGGTTCAGGAATGAGTAGATTGCGTGGTGGATACCCCAATCCCGGTAAGCAGGAGTCCTCCTCGTATGAGCGTGACAGCCTCGAAACTTTCCTACCCCTATATCACCTCGGATCCCCACATTGCGGGCGGCGAACCCATTATTGAGGGAACGCGCATCACTGTGCGGTGCATCGCGGGCTACTATCAGATGGGGATGGATGTGGATGAAATCCTGACGAGTCTCTCCCATCTGACCGCGGCCCAGGTGCATTCAGCACTGGCCTACTATTTCGATCATCAAGCCGAGATTGACCAGGCACTGGCGGAACAGGCCGATGAGGCACAGTGGAAGCAGCAGGCGCTGACGCATCCCAGGCGTGGAGGGTGAGGAGTGGCGAAGCTCGCCCTCTTCTTGGATGAGGATCTCCCGCTGGCCTTGAGCATTCCGCTCCGGAAACGGGGCTATGATGTCATTCATGCCCAAGAATTGGAGAGGAAAGGGAGGAGTGACGCTGACCAACTCCGCTATGCCGTGCATGAACACCGCTGTCTGTGGAGTTGGAACGTGAAGGATTTTGTGCGACTGCACAATGAGTACGTCCAGACGGGCCAGGACCATTGGGGGATCATCGTGTCGAAGCAACGGCCGGTGGGCGAGGCGCTGCGGCGCATCTTGCGCCTGTTACAGACCTTTTCGCAGGAGGCCATGCGCAATCGGTTGGAATTTTTATAATCACAGGGCTGAATGTGAAGAAGGATGCCATGATGGACGGTCTCAGCCTGGAACAGAAAGCGCAGTACGAGAGAGATGGGTATCTCATCCTTCGCGAGGTGTTCTCGAAAACCGACTGTGAGCAGTTTATCGAACACATGATGGCTCTTCATGCGGGACGGAAGACCATCGAGGGCTTCACGCCCCGTAAGCAGGATGACTGGAGCCGCGTGTTCAACCTGCATCTCTCTGACCCGTACACACGGGATATGCTGATCGACCCGCGCTTGCGCAAACCGCTGGAAGATTGTTTCCAGGACGACGTCGATGGGGTTCAGACGATGTATTTCTACAAAGGCTCGGAGCAGCACCGTCACCAGGATCAGTATTATCTCCCAGCCTGCATGTCCGCCTGGATCCCCCTCGTCGATGTCGGTGAGGAGAACGGGACTATCGACATCCAGCCCGGTTCACACCGAAGATTATTGACGCGCGAGGATTTCCGTGACGAGAACGGTCAACTCATGCCCCTCTTCGGGGATCACTATGATAACGCCCTCGATAGACTCCTCGAGGAGAACAACCTGCCCGAGATCCCCGTGATCGCTCAGCAGGGCGATGTGGTGTTCTTCCACGGAGCGTTGATTCACCGCGGGGGGCCGATCCGCCAGCCGGACGCCTTCCGCCACGTCGTGGCGAACCACTATATCCCGTACCATTTCGCTGCGTGGCCTCATCGCACATTGCCACGACTCTCCTTTGACGGTGAACTTCGCTACACCCACTGATGCGTTTTTGATTGACCTTCCTTTCTTTCTTCCACTATATTGTTTCCCTAGTCGATTTCCTACGCCAATTCCCCTCGTCAATGAGACCCTGGTGAAGGGCGCGATGCGACGCACACCGGACATCTCGATCGCCTTCCACGTGTCCCGCACGGCGCGGGACCGGTACCAGTTCGATGACGCCCTGTTCGCCCCCAGCGGGCGTGCGGTGATGCCCAACGTGCAGGCCGCCCGGCTGTTCGTCCAGCAGATCAACGACGCCCGCGACCCGGGTCTGTCTCCTGAACGGGCGCTGAAAGCCGGACAGGTGAGCAGCATGGGGCTGATCGACGAGCTGCTGCACGTCGTCGTCGCCCTGTACGGCGAGCACGTCAACACGACGGCGATGGCGCAGGCGCTCGACTGGCTGGACCGCGCGGCCGGCCGGCCGGCGGTGGACGCCGCCCTGCTCGCGTTCGTGGAGGAGTTTCCCCCGCTCGCGGTGTCCCGGCGGACGGCCGATGTCCAGGCGTACCTCGAGGGCGAGACCGACGGAGTGGCCAACCGCCAGGCCGTCCTGGCCGAACTGCTCCTGCTGTGGGTGGCCAACATGAACCCGGCGTTCGCCCCGTTCCTGGAGCTGTTCGACGATACCCGTTTAGAGAATACCACCGCGTATCTCCCTATCATCGCCCGTTTGTACGCGTTCTTCGAGACCCAGCCCCCGTTCGGGCCTGACGACCATAACCTGATCGACATGCTCCGCAGCCCGGCCGTGGCGGTCCCTTACTCCCTGTCCGGGCAGTTGGAGTACATCCGGAGCCGGTGGGGCTATCTGCTGGGTGAATACCTCGACCGGCTGCTCCATGTCCTCGACGTGGTGAAAGAAGAGGAGAAACCCATCGTCTTCGGCCCCGGGCCGACGCAACCCTACGAGTTTGCCGGGTCGGCGGTGGCCTCCGAGCCGGAACGTTTCAGCCAGGACCTCGACTGGATGCCTTACGTGGTGCTCCTGGCGAAGAACGCCTACGTCTGGCTGGATCAACTGTCGAAGCGGTACCAGCGGTCGATCACCCGGCTCGACCACATCCCCGATGAGGAACTGGACACCTTAGCGGGCTGGGGGTTCACCGGACTGTGGCTGATCGGGGTGTGGGAGCGGAGCCGAGCTTCTCAACAGATTAAACAACGCTGCGGCAACCCGGACGCGGTCGCCTCGGCGTACTCCCTCTACGCGTACCAGGTCGCGGCTGACTTAGGGGGGGAAGAGGCGTACCGGCAGTTGAAGGAGCGCGCCTGGCAACGGGGCATCCGGTTAGCCAGCGATATGGTGCCCAACCACGTGGGCATCGATTCGCAGTGGGTGATCGACCATCCTGACTGGTTCATCGCGGTCGATCACAGCCCGTTTCCGTCGTACCGGTTCGGCGACCCCAACCTGTCCGGGGACGAGCGCGTGGGGATCTATTTAGAGGAACATTATTACACCCGGACGGATGCGGCCGTCGTGTTCAAGCGGGTGGATCGCTCGACCGGCCGTGTCCAGCACCTCTACCACGGCAACGACGGGACGAACATGCCGTGGAACGACACCGCCCAGTTGAATTATCTGAAACCCGACGTGCGCGAGGCGGTCATCCAGGCGATCCTCCACGTCGCCCATCTCTTCCCGATCATCCGGTTTGACGCGGCGATGACGCTGACGAAACAGCACTACCAGCGGCTGTGGTTCCCCGAACCCGGCCATGGTGGGGCGATCCCGTCGCGCGCGGAGCACGGGCTGACGAAAGCCGAGATCGATGCCCGGATGCCGCAGGAATTCTGGCGCGAGGTGGTCGACCGGGTGGCGCAAGAAGCGCCTGGTACGCTGCTGTTAGCCGAGGCGTTCTGGCTGCTGGAAGGCTACTTCGTGCGCACGCTCGGCATGCACCGGGTGTACAACAGCGCGTTCATGAACATGCTGCGCGACGAGGACAACGCCAAGTACCGCTCGGTGATGAAGAATACCATGGAATTCGACCCGGAGATCCTCAAGCGTTTCGTGAACTTCATGAACAATCCCGACGAGCGCACCGCGGTGGAC
>JACQVL010000152.1 GCA_016209865.1 Candidatus Latescibacterota bacterium
AGGCACGCCCTCAAACAGGGTGCGGTATCGGGTTTCGACCTCGATGAACACCTGGTGTTCCAGAGCGTTCTCTCTCGTGCTCTGTTGCGCGGCCCCTTCCTCGTCTGTCCCCTCAGCGCCAGGTGCTTCGCGAAGGTGTCGCTCCTCTAACAGGCGCCGGACCGTTGCCCGAAAGTCGTCAGGAAGGAAGGGCTTTACGATGTAATCGGTTGCTCCGCGCTTCATACTCTCGACCGCGGTGTTCACGGTCGGAAAACCGGTAATGACGAGGACGGACAGGTGCGGGTTGTGCTGCCGAGCCATCAGGAGGAGTTCCATCCCGTCTATGATGGGCATGCGGATGTCCGTGATCAGCAGGTCGAAAT
The DNA here is from genome assembly GCA_016209865.1 of Candidatus Latescibacterota bacterium. GTDB lineage: Bacteria > JAAXHH01 > JAAXHH01 > JAAXHH01 > JACQVL01 > JACQVL01. Next base: position 366 of record JACQVL010000152.1, read on the forward strand.
GCTCCGAGACGAGGCGCTCGGCCGCACGACAGCTATCGGACTCCAGCGTGATCTCGACGTCTGGCAGACTGTTCAAGATCACGGCACAGAGCCTCAGCGTTGCCTTTTCGTCGTCCACCACTAAGATGCGTGTCTGAGCCATAGGACAGCCCCTTGACCCATTGCGGTCGAGCCTGTCTTCACCGCGCCGTCCGCACCGCCTCGATCAGCCGGTCGATGTCCGCTTCGTTGTTGTAAAAGTGCGGCGAGATGCGAATCCCGCGCCCGCCGGGGAAGGCGAGGACGTGGATCTTCCGGGCTTGTAGATGCGCCATCAGCCGGTCCTGATTGGGCACCACGATCGTCACGATGCCCGACCGGCGCTCTTCTTCGGTCGCGCTGGTGACGCGTGCGCCCGCGCCGGGCAATTCCTCCATCAGCCGGCCGGTCAGTTCGAGCACCCGGCGGGAGATCCGGTCGATCCCGACCTCTAAGATCAGCTCCAGCGCCGCATCTAACGCGTGGAGCACCGGGTAATTCAGGTTGCCGACCTCGTACCGGCGCGCGTGCTGCGGGAGGAGGAAGTTGTACTCGAACTGGTTGAACGGGTCGGCGGTGGTCGTCCATCCGACCTGCACCGGGTAGACCTCCCGCCAGCGCGACTGCCGGCAGTAGAAGCACCCGACCCCGACGGGGGCGAAGAGCCATTTGTACGTGGACGAGACCAGAGCATCGATGTGGCAGGCGTCTACATCGATCGGCAGCACCCCGGCCCCGTGCGTCGCATCGACGGCGAAGAACAGTCCCCGTCTGTGGCACAGGCCGCCGATCTCGCGCAGGTTGTTCCGGAACCCGTTCCGGTTCTCGACGTAGCTGACCGCCACCAGGCGCGTCCGGTCGTCGATCAGCCGTTCGATGTCCTCGACCGACACCCGTCCCTCCGGCGTCCCGGCCAACCGGACTTCCACCCCGAAGCGTTTGAGGTTCATCCACGGATAGACGTTGCCGGGAAACTCAAAGCAGGGGAGGACGACATTCTCCCCCGTTTTCCACGTCAGCCCGCTCGCCACGATCGACAGGCCGTGCGAGGCGCTGGCCACGAACGCTACCTCCTCCGGCGTCCCGCCGATCAGCCGGGCGAACCCGTCGCGCACCCCGTCCGCCTGATGCATCCACCTGCCGAAGTCAGCGGTCATGGAGATGCGCTCGCGGGTGTACGCCTCCATCGCCCGCAGGACGTTCGTCGGATGCGGGGTCGTCGTCGCGTTGTTGAGGTAGGTCATCGTGTTAGCGACCGGGAAGAACACCTCCCGGATCGTCTGGAACGACGACAGGGCGTGGCTCTCATCGATGGTGAGGCTCATGGCAACTCCAGGGGTCGGGGGTCAGGGGTCAGGAAACCAAGAAGACACTATACCATAGGGAGCCATTCTTCTATGTTCTGTCTTCCCTGACCCCCGACCCCTGACCCCTATCCTTCTCCCACCCGATTCTGCTCCGGCAATGGAACCCCCCGGACGGGCGCGTTGATGATGATGCGAGCGTCCCGGCCGAGTTCGCTGAACGCCTTGTCGAGCGCATCGTTGAACGACCGGGTGTGGTACGCAAACCCGAACGCGGCCGCGTCGTCCTCGCTGATCCCTTCGGTGACGAGGAACGTCCGCCGGCGCAGCAGGCTGCGCTTGTGGCTCCAGGACATCACCGTGCTCCGGGGCTCGCCCAGGCGCAGCGAGACGATCCGGGCCAGGTCCGCCAGCGGGAGCTTCATCAGTTCGAGCTTGGCGAGCGTGTCCCGTTCCCCGGCGGTCGGGTCGACCCGGTCCTCGCCCGTCGCCTTCAGCCACGCTTCGGTGGCGGTGACCGTCTGGCGCAGGCTCTCCTCCACCGTCCAGCCGGGGAGCGTCGGCTGGTTCGCGCCGGAGAGGACGAGGATGGTGATGCCGCCCTCGCGGAGGATTTGCTCGCACATCTCGATCTTCATGTAGAAGGAGAGCAGATGTTCCGACGGGTTGGGGGCGAGGATGTACAGGTCGGCAGGCTCGACGGGCGTCATCGTCTGCTGCTGGAGGTACCGGAGGGCGACCGGCCATTCGGCCCGGTGGTAGCCCGCGAACACGGTGTTCGCCGTAAAATCGATCTTCATCTTGAACCCGGCCATGTCCCCGGCGTCCTGCACGTCCTCCCGCATCGGGTTGCCGGGCCCCCAGCAGGACAACGGCCGGGAGATGAGCAGATAACTGTGGTTGTGCCGGATCGTCACCCGTCCCGCCACGCCCGGCAGGATGATGCCCGCGCCGCCGTGGTAGCCTAAGAGGGAGGGCCCGCATCCGCCGACGCCGAAGACGTAGTCCGCCTCCGCGACGACGCGGTTGACCCAGATGGGCGTCCCTCGTGGGGTCGTTCCCAGGAAGGCCAGGTCGTCATCCACCGCCGGATGGTGCTCGACGTACCGCACCCGGCCGACCCACCAGTCGCCCAGCCGCTGCCGGGCCATATAATGCCCGTGCATCCCGGCGGCGTGGACGAGAGTGATCCGGTCGTCCGGGATGCCGCACGCGTTCAGCCGGTCGAGCAGGTACGGGCCGAGGCTCTGCGGCGGCCCCATCCGGGAATCCATCGTGTCGGTGACGAGGAGGGCGACGCGGTCACCGGGTCTGAGGCTCTGCTCTAAGGTCGGACACCCGATCGGGTCGTCTAACGCCCGTTTGACCAGCTCTAACGGCTCGCCCAATGTGGGCAGTTCCGGTGCCGTGACGACCGTCTGGATGTTGCGATCCGGGACATCCATGACGACAGGGCCGCTCTTCCAGGTGACGGAGAAGGTGCTCATGGTGAGACCTCGGGGTTAGGGGTTCGGGATTCGGGGTTCGGGAAGGAATGGTCATGCACCGCTGTGTTCATCACGTTTGCCGCGCAGTCCTGACTCGTACCGCCAGGTCGACGTGATCCGTGGAGAGTCGGTCGACGCCCAGCGCGAATGCCCGTTCGAGGTCTTCCGTGGAATTGCAGTTGGCGGCGTAGACCTGGAGACCGGCGTCGTGCAGATGGGTCACGCATGCCGGCGTGAGCATCGGGCAGGCATAATGGACGATGTTCATCCCGCCGACCGTCGCGTGCGCCCGCACGATCGCATCGCCCAGGTCGGCCGGCATCCAGCCGGGAAACGGAGCGACGAACAGCCCGATCGTCGCGTCCGGCTCCCACTGGCGGAGTAACGCGAGAAGAAAAAAATGCCACGACGTAAACTCGACTTTGTGCAATAACCGGGAGTCTTTCACCAGCCGTACGACGGCCGTCAGAAATTCACTGGTCAGTCCTTTGAGCTCGATTTCATACGCGACCGCATCCCCACATTCTTCGAATACCTCCTCCAGGAGCGGAACCCGCTGGACGCCGTGACCGCTCTCGTGTCCGATCTCCAGCGCGCGAATCTCATCGGAGTGCATGTCGAAGATGTAACGAAACCGGCCAGAGGCTTCCTTCACCCCATAGTTGTGATGCACGACGAGCGTGTGATCAGACGAACCGTGCACGTCCAGCTCGATCCCGTCCGCGCCCGCGCGGATCGCCTGACGGAAGGCGAGCAGGGTGTTCTCCGGATAGCGCGCCGA
>JACQVL010000126.1 GCA_016209865.1 Candidatus Latescibacterota bacterium
ATATAGACGTTCAGAAAAAGAATTGGATTGCCGAGTCTTGAACCTCACCCCTACGCCCCCAGCCCCCATCCCCTCTCCGCTTGCGGAGAGGGGAAGGGGGTGCGGGGGATGAGGTGAGGTGTGAGGGCAGGAGGCGTAGTCCAAAACATTATCTGAAAAACTATAGAAAACACTAAGGCTGCATGGGCAGCTAATCTTATACCAAAGGAGGAAGACGCATGACAGACGAACCCGAGAAGACGGTAGCCGACGACCAGACGGAGGCGCCGTCCTCTCAACCCGTCGAATCAAACGGGGCGGCCACTCAGCCTGAAGGGAGGGATGGCGGAGACAGCGGGACGCCCATCGCCGGCAACGGCCATCCGCGCAGACGTCCGCTCACGTTCCCGCGCTGGTTCGAGGCGCAGGAAGTAACCGACTACTCGCGGGAGGAGTACGAACAACTCATCCAGCTCTACGACGAGACGATGCAGGACATCAAAGAAGGGGAGATCGTCCCCGGCCGGGTCGTCGCCATCGAAGGGGGCGAGGTGATCGTCGATGTCGGGTTTAAGTCCGAAGGCGCGATCCCGTTGAGCGAGTTCACGGATGCAGAGCAGATTCAGGTAGGGGACAAGATCGAGGTCTTCCTGGAGAGCATCGAGGATCAGGACGGTCAACTCGTCATCTCCAAGCAGAAGGCCGACTTCATGAAGGTGTGGGATAAGATCAAGGAGGCGTATGAGGCCGGGACGGTGGTCGAAGGCCAGATCCTCCGCCGGATCAAGGGCGGCCTGGTCGTCGATCTGTTCGGCGTCGACGCCTTCCTGCCCGGGTCGCAGGTCGCCTTGAAGCAGACCCCCAACCTCGACCAGTTCATCGGGCAAGTTCTCCCCTTCAAGATCATTAAGCTGAACAAGAGCCGGCGGAATATCGTCGTCTCGCGGCGCGTCGTGATGGAAGAGGTGAAGGACAAGAAGAAACGCGAGATCATCGGCGAGCTGGAGAAGGGACAGACCCGGAAGGGGGTCGTGAAAAACATCACCGACTTCGGCGCGTTCGTCGATCTGGGTGGCATCGATGGGCTGCTCCACATCACGGACATGTCCTGGGGCCGGATCGGTCATCCGTCCGAGGTCGTCAACATCGGCCAGGAAGTGGCGGTCAAGGTGCTGGATTTCGACCGGGAACGGGAGCGCATCTCGCTCGGCCTGAAACAACTGACCCCGTACCCGTGGACGAATGTGGCGGAGAAATACCCGGTCGGCAGCACGGTGAAGGGGAGAGTCGTCAGCATCACCGATTACGGCGCATTCGTCGAGCTCGAAAAAGGCGTCGAAGGTCTGGTCCATATCTCCGAGATGTCCTGGACGAAGCACATCACCCACCCGTCGAAGGTCGTCTCGAGCGGGCAAGACATCGAAGCGATGGTGCTCAAGGTCGACCCGCAGAACGAGAAGATTTCGCTCGGCCTGAAGCAGACCCAGCCCGACCCGTGGCTGAGTCTCGACCAGAGATACCCGGTGGGCGCGATCGTCCACGGGAAGGTCCGGAACCTGACCGCCTTCGGCGCGTTCGTCGAGCTGGAGGAGGGGATCGACGGCCTCGTCCACATCTCCGATATGTCCTGGACGAAACGGATCAAGCACCCCAGCGAGGTCGTGAAGAAAGGGGAGACCGTCGATGTGCTCGTCCTGAACATCGATAAACCGGCGCGCCGGATTTCGCTCGGCCTGAAACAGGTGCAGGAGGACCCCTGGACGTCCCTCTCCCAGGTGTATCCGATTGACACGGAGACGACGGGGAAGATCGTCCGCCTGCTCGACCGCGGGGTGGTCGTCGAGCTGCCGCACGATGTGGAGGGGTTTGTCCCCATCTCCCAGCTTGGGCATCCAGACATCAAACGGCCGGGGGATGCGTTTAGCGAAGGAGAGGACCTTCCGCTGAAGGTGATCGAATTCGACGCGAAGAACCGCCGGATCGTATTGAGTGTCAAAGCCTTCTTCAAAGGCCGCGAGCGAGCGGAGATGGATCAGTACCTGACGACCCACCCGATCCAGAAGACGAAGATCGGGGATATCGCCCCCGTCGACGCCGGCGAAGAGGCGGCGCCAGAGACGCCGGAAGCGACCCCGCCGTCCGAGACGACGGAGCAAGCAACGGAGCAAGCACAGGAATCACTGTAGAAGGCTCGATGTCAAACGCACGGTCTCCGACGGTCGCGCTCTATACCCTGGGCTGTCGTCTGAACCAGTATGAAACGGAGGCGATCCGGGAGCAGTTTCAGGCGCGCGGCTATCGCGTCGTCCCGTTCGGCGAACGGGCGGATGTGTACGTGGTCAACACCTGCACCGTGACCGGCCAGGCGGATTACCAGTCGCGCCAGACCCTCCGCCGGGCGATCCGGCGCGCGCCGGACGCCACGGTCGTGGCCACCGGGTGTTATGCCCAGACGAACCCGCAGGCGCTCCTCCGGATCGAGGGCGTCGACCTGGTGCTGGGGAACGCGGAGAAAGGCCGGCTGGTCGAGTACGTCACTGAGGCGACGTCGGCGTCACGGCCTGCCGTTCACGTCACCCCCCGTGCGGCCCTGACGCAGTTCGACGACCGGCTCGACGTGCACGAATTCGAGGGGCGCACTCGCGCTTCGCTCAAAATCCAGGACGGGTGCGATCAATTCTGCACGTTCTGCATCATCCCCTGGGCGCGAGGTCGGTACCGGAGCCGGCCGCTGGAGCAGCTCGTCGGGCAGACGGAACGGCTGCTCGTAGCGGGGTATCACGAAATCGTCCTGACGGGGGTGCATCTGGGCGCGTACGGGATCGACCTGATCCCTCCGCGCTCCCTGATTGAGGCGGTGCGCGCCCTGCTCCGGTTGCCGGACCTGCCCCGCCTGCGCCTGAGCTCGATCTGGCCGACCGCCGTCTCCGACGAGATGATCCAGTTGATGGCCGACACCGCCCCACGCTTCTGCCGGTACGTCCATCTGGCGCTGCAGAGCGGGGATGACGACATCCTGCGGCGGATGCGGCGGACGTACACGGCGGACGACGCGCGCCGCGTGGTCGAACGGCTGGCGGAGACGATCCCGGACGTCGGGATGGGCGCGGACGTGATGGTGGGCTTCCCAGGGGAAACCGATCGGCAGTTCCTGAATACATACCGGATGCTGGAAACCCTGCCCATCAGCTATCTCCACGTCTTCAGTTACTCGAAACGGGAGGGGACGAAAGCCGCCTCGTTCCCGGACCAGGTCCCGGTGACGGTTGCTCAGGAGCGGAACGCACAGCTCCGGCAGCTCAGCGCGGCCCAATCGCTCGCGTTCCACCGGAGGTTCATCGGCCGTCGCGTCGATGCGCTGGTCGAGGAACGGCGCGACCCTGCGACCGGCCAGCTCGTCGGCTTGACCGACCATTTCGTCCGGGTGCGACTGCCAGGGGACGACCGGCTGATGAACACGATCGTCACGGTTCGTGTCGACCGGGCGGATGAGGAAGGAGTGCAGGGAGCGTCTGTCCCTGCTGAAAGCGGTTGACAAACGCGCACGCGCGTCTTATTATGCAAGGTGTACGGGCGTCATGCGCGCCAGTAGCTCAGTTGGATAGAGCGTCGGCCTCCGGAGCCGAAGGTCAGAGGTTCGAATCCTCTCTGGCGTACTGGATTGGACGAAGGTCGGTGGAAGCAGCTCCAGCGGCCTTTTTTGTTGCCCACACCGAACCATTCATGCTCTTTTCATCATAACAGGAGGGGCTTTCATGAGCGAGCATCCGACCCCCGAACACATCATGCAGGTTGGCCTGGGTTTCTGGGCCTCCAAAGCCCTGTTGAGTGCGATTGAGATAGGCGTGTTCACCGAACTGGCCAGACATCCCGCCGATTTGGAGACGCTTCAAGGGCGTCTGGGCTTGCATCCGCGCGCC
>JACQVL010000120.1 GCA_016209865.1 Candidatus Latescibacterota bacterium
CGCTGGACGGCGATCATGTACGCGGCGGTCCGCAGGCTGACGCCTTCCTTCTGGGCCAGGACGTAGACCTCGCGGTAGGCGCGGGTCAGGACTTTCGTCAGCTCCGCGACCACATGATCCTCATCCCACGAGAACTGCTGGATGTTCTGCGTCCATTCGAAATACGACACGGTCACTCCGCCCGCGTTGGCTAAGATATCGGGGATGACGATGACCCCGCGTCTGCCCAGCATCGCGTCCGCGTCGGGGGTGGTCGGCGCGTTCGCGCCTTCGAGGATGATTTTTGCTTTAATCTGACCCGCGTTGGATCGGGTGATCACTCCGCCGAGCGCCGCAGGGACGAGAACGTCGCAGTCGAACGCTAAGAGTTCCTGATTCGAGATCGTCTCGGCGTGAGGAGCGCCGACGACCGTGCCCGCGTTCCGGGCGTGGGCGAGCACCTGCTCCGGGTCGAGGCCGTCCGGGTTGGCGATCCCGCCTTGCGCGTCGCTGACCGCCACGATCCGGCATCCCTCCGCCCGCAGAAACCGGGCGGCATGCGATCCCACGTTCCCGAACCCCTGGATGGCCACCGTCGCCTTCTTCAGGTCGAGTCCGTAGTCACGCGCCGCTTCCCTGAGGACGATCGCGCAGCCACGGCCGGTCGCGGCTTCCCGTCCCAACGACCCGCCGAGGCTGATCGGCTTCCCGGTGACGACGGCGGGGGAGTAGCCGTGCCGGCGACTGTATTCATCCATCATCCACGACATCACCTGCGCGTTCGTGTTCACGTCCGGGGCCGGGATATCGTGGTACGGCCCGATCACCGCATCGATGGCGAGCGTAAACCGCCGGGTGATCAGTTCGAGTTCCCGCGCGGATAGCCCCTTCGGATCGCAGTTCACCCCGCCTTTCGCGCCGCCGAACGGGATGTTGACGAGCGCGGTCTTCCAGGTCATCAGCGCGGCCAGTCCGGTCACTTCCTCCATATCGACGTCCGGATGGTACCGGACGCCGCCCTTGTGCGGGCCGCGCGCCCCGTTGTGCTGGACCCGGTACCCGATGAACACGACCAGCCGGCCGTCGTCCATCCGGATGGGCACTTCGGCTTTCATCTCGAAGTTGGGCGTCTTGATCAGAACGCCTAAGTCACGATCCAGTCCCATACGGCCGGCGGCGACATCGAACTGAGAGTTGGCGATCTGGTAACTGCGGACTGCGGACTCCTGCTGTCCCTCTGACGTGGTCATCCCTGGGGTCTCCTCTGTGGTCTCGCATCATCAGGCCGGTGAACTGTCCTTCAGAGTATAGAGGACAGGACAAGTCCGTGTCAAGGGATTCGATGCCTCCCCCCTCCCCTTCCTCTCCACCGGGCAGGTGGGCAGTCCCTCCCCCGTCCCGCACGCCACCGGGCAGGTGGGCAGTCGAAGCCGTTCCCCCGTCTACTGCCCACTGCCCATCTGCCTACTGCCCTGGTGGGGATGGGTCGGGGGTGAGGGGGCTCGCCGAAAAACCGTTGACATCCCGCATCGTGACGTGCAGATTGCGTGATGCAGATGTGGATGCGATCAATGAAATGACTGGATTCCCGCTTGCGCGGGAATGACAGATCTCTGCAGCGTCTTCGATGTGCAATCCGCAATCCAAAATCTAAAATCCAAAATCCCGCAAGGGGGGTGATCCTCATGCCACGAATCCGCGGAGCGCAGGCCCTCGTGCAGGCGCTCGAAGCGCACGGCGTCCGGTACGTGTTCGGGCTGCCCGGTCATGGCAACATGAACATCCTCGACGCGATCTACGACTCGACGCAGGTCGAATTCAAGCTCGTCCGGCACGAGCAGGCGGCGGCGCACATCGCGGACGGGTACGCCCGGATCAGCGGGGAGGTGGGCGTCTGCTGCTCGTCCGTCGGCCCCGGCGCGGCGAACATGATGATGGGGCTGGCGACCGCGCAGTTCACCTCCAGCCCGGTCCTGGCCATCAGCGGGGGGATCATCGCCCGGTGGGCGGGACGCGGGCAGCTTCAGGAGACGTCGCGGGCGGAAACGCCGACGGATCAGTGCTACACTCAGGCGCTCCAGCCGTTCACGAAGAAGGTGTGGGATATCCAGCAGCCGGTCCGGACGGGCGAGATCGTCCGCAAGGCGTTCGCCATCGCCCAGGCCGACCGTCCGGGGCCGGTGGCGATCGAGTTTCCCTGGGACCTGCAGGCCGAGTTTTTCGATGACATCGACATCCAGCGGCCGGGGGAGTATGCGTACGGCCGGCGAGTCCGCGCGGACGTCGAGGCGATGGGGCGGGCGGCTGATCTTCTGCTGTCCGCGGCGTGCCCGGTCATCGTGGCGGGCAACGGGGTGACGATCGCGGAGGCGGGGCCGGAGGTGATCGAGTTAGCCGGGCTGTTAGGCGCGCCCGTCGCCACGTCGTTCGTGGCGAAGGGAGTCATCCCGGAGGATCATCCACTCTCCATCGGGATGGTCGGCTGGCTCGGCCATCCGATCGCCCATGAGATCATCCGGGAGCATGCGGACTACGTGTTCGCCGTCGGCTACCGGTTCTCGGACGAGGGGACGAGCTGGTGGACGGAGGGACGGCCGTACGTGAAGGAGAACCGGTTCATCCAGCTCGACGTGCAGCAGCAAGAATTGGCGAAGAATTATCCCGTCGCCGTCGGGCTGTTGGGCGACGCGAAGGGGACGCTCCGCGAGCTGGTCACCATCATCCGCGAGCGGGGCGGGCGGCCCGGCGCGGAGCGGTCGGCGGGGTGGGTGCGCGAGGTGAAATCGCGCTTCCGACTCGAACTCCCGGACGCGGAGAAAGTCCCGATGGAGCCGATGGTCGTGGCCGACCGGCTGCGCGGCCTCCTGCCGCCGGACTCGATCCTGTCGATCGACACCGGGACGCATGCCCATTACTTCTCCGCGTTCTACCCGGTCTACGGGCCGCGCCGGTTCCTCAACCCCGGCGGTTGGACGCCGATGGGCTGGGGACCGACCGCCATCATCGGCGCCAAGCTGGCGGCCCCGGAGAAGGTGTGCGTGTCCGTCACCGGGGACGGCGGGTTCCTGATGACCTGCCAGGAGGTCGTCACCGCCGTCGAATGGAACACCCCGGTCGTCTGGTTCGTGTTCAACGACATGGCGCTGCGGGCGATCCGGGACGGCCAGGCCGAGGCGTACGGCGGTCGAATCATCGGGACGGAATTCACCCACCGGACGGATTTCGCGGCGCTCGCCCGGTCGATGGGGGCGGAAGGTCTCACGGTCACCCGCTGCGACCAGCTCGCCGGGGCGGTCGACCGGGCGCTGTCGTGCGGCCGGCCATGCGTGGTCGACCTGATCGTCGACCGGGACGCGGTCTACCCGCCTGTCGCGGGCGTCTGGTACGAGCCGGCGCGCAGCCCGGACGCGCGGATGCCGCGCGGCAGCGGGCGGCAGTGGACAAGATAGGAGCCATCCGATGGGTCATGCCGACCCTGTCGTTTCTGTGTTGATCAGCCTGACGATCATGCTGGTGGCCGCCAAGGTGGGGGGGGACCTGTTCGAGCGGATCGGCCAGCCGTCGGTCTTAGGGGAACTCATCTTCGGGGTGATCCTGGGTAACCTGACCCTGGTGGGTCTCACGGTCTTCGCCGGGCTCCGGACGGACCCGATCCTCGATATCTTCGCCCGGGTCGGGGTCATCCTGCTCCTGTTCGAAGTCGGGTTGGAGTCGAACATCAAGAAGATGATGCAGGTCGGTCTCCCCAGTTTTCTGGTGGCGGTCTGCGGGGTGATCGTCCCGTTTATCCTGGGGTATGGGGTCAGTTGGTGGCACGCGCCGGCTGTGGGGTTCAACACGCATATCTTCGTGGGCGCCACGCTCACCGCCACGTCGGTCGGGATCACCGCGCGCGTGCTGAAGGACCTGGACCGGATTCATCTCCCCGAAGCGCAGATCATCCTCGGC
>JACQVL010000121.1 GCA_016209865.1 Candidatus Latescibacterota bacterium
AACGCGACCCGGCCGAGGAACTCCATGCGGGCCGCCAGGTCGTAGAACCGCAGCCGGTCGCCGTCTCGGAGGGCGTTCGCCAATTCGCGGAACTTGTCCGGCATGAACGTGGCAATCCCCAACAGCGCGTCACTCCCGTTGAATATCATCGACGCGAAGTCGTAGTCGTTCCCCGTGTACAGCCGCTTGTCCAGCCGGTGGGTCTTCTGGAGCAGCGCCCATTCCATCGAGGGGTTGAGGGATGAATGTTTCATCCCTTCCCACTTCTCATCTGCCAGAATCTCGATCAGCGAGTCACCCGGAAACATCCATCCGTTCGGAGCGAACACCGGACTCAGCTCGAATGCCTTCAACCCCCCTCTCGATGCCTTCGCCATCTCCCGGTAAACCCGGACGACCGTCCCGGCGTCCGCCTCCCGCAGCGCCGCCGTCTGGAAGATGATCGGCCGGCCGCCGTATCGCGTCTCGAACAGTTCGATCTTTCGCTGATACGCCCGGATGATCTCATCGAGGTCATTCCCCGATACCTCGTCCTCGATGTACACGCCCGCCGTGAACGGCCGACCCGCCATGACTTCACGGGTCACTTCCAGCCCACAAACCTGCTGTTCCTGCGTGCAATGGTTGATCTGGTACGTGTCCATCAACACCGCTGGCTCGATCCCAAACTCGACCGTCCGCGCGACATCCTGCGCGAAGCGGGCGAAATCGATCTCGCCCGCATCCGTGACCGGCACAGACAGCGCGGCGATGATGTGCGGCTCACGCCCGAACCCGATGGGAAGAGAGAGAGGGGGGGGCATAGGGAGGTATCCTCATAAAGAGCGTTGACACGTTTGAACGTTAGAACGTTGGCACGTTAAGAACGAACCGTCTGGTGAATACTCATTGAAACGTTCAAACGTGCTAACGTGTCAACGTGCAAACGTTACCTGTGCTTCTCCACCCCCGCCTTCTCGCAGTACCGCTCGATCGTGCAGACGCTGCAGTGCGGGGAGATCGGTTTGCAGAGGTTCTGGCCGTAGGTGACGAGCAGGTCGTTGTAGATGATCCAGTACTCGGCCGGCAGCTTAGCGCGCAGCGCGAATTCCGTCTCCTCCGGCGTCTTCGTCTTCACGTACCCCCACCGATTGGAAATACGGTGGACGTGCGTATCGACGCAGATGCCTGGCTTGTGGTAGGCTAAGGTGACGACTAAGTTGGCGGTCTTTCGTCCGACGCCCGGCAGGGTGAGGAGTTCATCGATCTCATCCGGCACGCGCCCGCCGTACCGGTCGATGAGCAGCCGACAGATAGTCAGGATCGTCCGGGCCTTCGTCTTGTGGAACCCGACCGGGTAGATCGCTCGCTCGATCGTCGTCGGGGTCAGCGTGAGCATCGTCTCCGGCGTATCCGCGAGGGCGAACAGCCGTGCGGACGCCCCGGCAGTCGTCTTGTCCTGCGTCCGCAGGCTCAGGACGGTGGCGATCAACACCCGGAACGGGTCATATTCCGTTTGCTCCGCAACCACCCCAACCGCGGGCACCTGCCACTGTCGGACTTCCTCCTTGAGGATGGCGACGACGGGATGGATATCAGAGTTGCGCATCAGACGAACTCCAATGCTTTCGGTTCCGGAATAATCCCCGCTCGCGCTCCACGATCTAACAGCGTCCGCACCGCTTCACGCCCGCGCGGGCCGTAGTCGAGGGTGTACTCGTTGACGTACATCCCGACGAACCGGTCGGCCAGCCCCCGGTCCATCCCGCGGGCATACCCGAGCGCATGGGTGAGCGCGTCCTCGCGGTGCTCCAGTCCGTAGGCGATCGACTGCCGCAGGATGCGGGCAATCCGGCTGATCGTGTCGTCCCCCAAATCTTTGCGCACCGCGTTCCCGCCTAACGGCAGCGGAAGGCCCGTCTCGTCGTACCACCACTGGCCGAGGTCGATGATCTTCGTCAGCCCTGACTGCGCGTACGTGAGCTGGCCTTCGTGGATGAGCAGTCCGGCATCCGCCTGACCGCGACCGACCGTCTCGATGATACGATCGAACGGGACGACGACGTACGGGAACTCCCCAAGACACAGCCGGAGCGTCAGGAACGCGGTCGTCATCGTGCCGGGGATGGCGATGGTGTTTCGCTGTAACTCATCGAGTGACAGGGATCGTGGAGCCACCACCATCGGGCCATACCGCTCCCCCATGCTCGCCCCGCTGGCGAGGAGCGCATAGGTCTCGATGACGTACGCGTACGCATGAATCGACAGGGCGGTGACCTCCAGCTCCCCCCTCGTCGCCCGCCGGTTGAGCGTCTCGATGTCTTCGAGTTGGTGGATGAACTCCAGATCCCCGGCGTCGATCTTTCCCGTCGCCAGCGCGTAGAACATGAACGCGTCGTCGGAATCCGGACTGTGACCCAGACGGATGATGGGCATGCAGCCTCCGTATTAGCGTTTGCACGTTTACACGTTAGAACGTTTGAACGTTGAACTACACCGCAGTATGATTTTAACGTGCCAACGTGTGAACGTTCTAACGTTCCAACGTTTCTTCATCCTTCCACGGCGTGAACAGATGATGTTCGATTCCTAACAGATTCAACACTCGACCCGCGATGAAATCCCCCAGATCGTCGAACGTTCGAGGTTTCTGGTAGAACGCGGGCATGGCGGGGATGATCCGTGCTCCGGCCTCAGCGACCGCGAGCAGATTACGGAGATGGATCAGGTTAAACGGCGTCTCCCGAGGCACTAAGATGAGCGGCCGGCCTTCTTTCAGGGTAACATCGGCCGCCCGCTCGATCAGCGTTGACGACGTCCCGTGCGCGATCCCGGAGAGGGTTTTCATCGAGCAGGGGATGACGACCATCCCGTCCACCCGGACGGACCCGCTGGCGATCGGGGCGGTCAGGTCGCCCAGTTTGTACTCATCCAGCTTTCCCCTCGTGATCTCCTCCCCGTACAGACGGACGAGAAATTCGCTCAAACTCTCGCTCGCGGTGAGTCCCGTCTCATCCTGGAGGACATACCGCCCGAACTTCGACAGGACGACGCTGACGTGGTGTCCTCCGATCAGGAGCGCGCGCAGCAGCCGGAGCGCGTACAGCCCGCCGCTCGCCCCCGTGATGGCGATGATGAGGTGTTTGGAGTTCATAGGGGTCAGGGGTCAGGGGTCAGGGGTCAGGGATCAGGAAAGACAGTGGCCGGTGGTCAGTGAAAATCAAGAACGATTAAGGCTGGATCACAGGGATCC
>JACQVL010000122.1 GCA_016209865.1 Candidatus Latescibacterota bacterium
CATCCAGGGGGATGAGGAGACCGCGCTGCTCGTCGCGCTCGACTTAGGCTGGATGCGCGGCCGGGAGATGGCCGTCCTGCTGGAGCGCGTCGCGGCGGGCACCGGGATCGCCTCAGACCGCCTGGTCGTCACATTCTCCCATACTCACTCGGCGTGTAATCTGGATATCGACCGGACGGGCGATCCGGGCGGTCATCTGATCCAGCCGTATCTGGACGCGTTGCCGGGCAAGATTACGGAGGCGTACCGGGCGGCCCGCGCCAGCCTGCAGCCGGTCGAATTGGCCTATGGCGTGGGACGCTGTGACCTGGGGCGGAACCGGGACTACTGGGACGAGGAGACAAAACAGTATGCCTGCGGCACGAACCCGGGCGGACCGGCGGATGAGACGGTGATGGTGGTGCGGGTGACAGATCGCGCTGGGCACCTGCTTGCCCATCTTGTGAATTACGGATGCCATCCGACCACCTTAGCCTGGCAGAACGTCCTGATCAGCCCGGACTACATCGGGGCGATGCGGGAGGTCGTCGAAGGGGCGACCGGCGTCCCGTGCGTCTTCCTGCTGGGCGCGTGCGGGGACATCGGCCCGAAGGACGGGTATGTGGGGGATACGGCTGTGGCCGACCGTAATGGACGGCAGTTGGGCTATGCGGCGCTCTCGGCCATCGAGTCGCTCACCCCGCCGGGCACGGAGATGCGGTATGCCGGGCCGGTCGTCTCAGGCGCGACGCTGGGGACGTGGGCCCATACCCCCGTAGAGGCGGAGCGTCTGCCCGCCGTCAGCCGGGTCCGGATGGCCCGGTTGCACGTCGACCTGCCGTTTAAGCACCTGCCCACACGGGCCGACCTGGACGCGAGGCTGACGGAATGGCGGGCGAAAGAGGAGGCGGCGCGACGAGCGGGCGACGAGGGGGGAGCCCGTGACTACCGGGCGCACGTCGAGCGGACCCGGCGCGCGCTCCGTGGCATCGAGCACGTCATCCCCGGCGGAAATTACCAGTATCCGATTCACCTCTGGCAGATCGGCGAAGGGACGGCAGTGCTGCTCAGCGGAGAGCCGTATAACGTCTTGCAGCGGACGATACGGGCCCACTTCCCGCAGACCCCGCTTCTTGTGGGTGTCCTCTGCAATCAGAGCGAGGTCGGGTATTTGTTACCACAAGAAGCCTACGGGAAGGGCATCTACCAGGATTCGGCGGGGACGTTGGCGCCGGGGTGCCTTGAACGGGTGATCGAGACGATTACCGCCCAACTGGAAGCGTGGGGATGTCGGTAAGGAGCAGTCATGGGAGACAGAACCCTTCGTGTCGGCCTGATCGGCCTCGGCGGGGTGTGTGCCGCCGTGCATTATCCAGGGTTTGCGCGGATTCCGGGGGTTGAGATCGCGGGCCTGTGCGAAGCAAACGCTGAACAGTTGGCGCGGCGGCAGCGAGAATGGGGCATCGCGGCGGGGTTCACGGATGCGCAGGAGCTGTTGAAGCAGGTGAAGCCCGATGCCGTGGTGATCTCGACCCCTAACGTGTCCCATCGCGAGCAGGTGCTCCGGGCGTTGGACGCCGGATGCCACGTCCTCTGCGAAAAACCGTTAGGGATGACGGTGCCTGAGACCGTCGAGATGTACGACGCTGCGCGCGCGTCAGGACGGCGTCACATGACCGCGTTCACCTACCGGTTTGTGCCCGGCCTGACGTACCTCCGCTCGCTCGTGCGGACGGGTGCGCTCGGCGAGATTCGCCACGCCCGGATCCAGCGGCTGCATGACTGGGGGGAATCGTCCCTCGGCTGGCGGCAGTACAAGGCGATGGCCGGGTCGGGGGAACTGGGCGACATGGGCACGCACCGGATCGATTATGCTGAGGATGTATTGGGGCCGATTCGTTCCGTCTGCGGCGCGATGAAGCAGGTCGTCCTGCGCGACCGGACACGGGACGGCCAGGCCTGCGAGCCACAGGATGTGGAGGACTGGGTGGCGTGGATCGCAGAATTCGCGTCGGGCGTGACGGGCGTCTTCGAGATGGGGAAGTTGGCGAAAGGACGGGGACCGGACGGCGGGCACGACTTCTGCGAGCTGAACGGGAGTGATGCCTCGGCGGTGTACCAGTTACACACTCCCCATGAGATCCTCTTGGCTCCGCGCGGACAACCGTATGCGCCGCGCCCCGTCCCTGAGGAATTTCTCAAGCGGCCGGGTTCGCCCCGCGACCCGAACGAAGGCGACCCGATCCAGACGTTCCGGTACGATCAGGCGTGGGAGTTCGTCTCCGCCATCCGTGAGGGGCGCGAGTGTGAGCCGTCGTTCTACCATGGGATGCGTGCCCAGGCCGTGGCCGAGGCCATCATGGAGTCGGTGCGATCGCGACAGTGGGTGAACGTGCCGACGGTGAAAGACAGTGACGAGTGACCAGTGACGAGTGACGAGTAAAAGCGAGAAGGGGTAGGATGTTCCCTTTTCGCCTTTTCGCCCGGTGGGTCAGGGAAGAGAGGAGAGGCTTCGCCTTTTCGCCCATAATTTTTCACCGATACACCACGGAGGACCGCCATGCCAGACCAGCCCGACAATAATGACCACGATCCCCAGAGTCCAGTCTACCGCTCCGAAGAGTTTCCGGTCGCGTCGCAGCCAGAAGAGCGGGCGGCTGCTCAGGAGCGCAAGCGCGCGTTTCCCTATCGCTTCCCGCGCGACCCGCGCCCGTTGGGCGGGAAGTTTGACGTCGCGGAGAACGCCCGGCGTCTGATGCGGTTCTTCTACTTCGAACGCCGCCTGATGCAGTCGATCGGGGCGTGGACGCTGGTCATCCCGGAGTTCGAGGTCAAGGTCGAGAGCGGCCGGCATCTGTTCTACCACGCGGACGCGGCGCGGTTCTTGCGAGAACGGTTGAACGAGCAAGAACAACGGCTGTCCGTGATCGATGGGTACCGCGACGAGGAGATCGACCGGTTCATCGACGAGATGCTCTCCGCGTCCGACCCCGCCGAGTTCCTCGTCGGCCTGCATCAGGTCGCCGGACGGGCGCTGGAGACGGCGTACCGCCATCACATCGACGACACCGACCCGGTCACCGATGCGCCCACGATTCGCGCGCTGAGGCGCATCCTGCTGGATGACGAACCGATGCTCGCCTGGGCGGATCAGGCAATCGACGCCTACATCGAGGGCGGGGTGGATGAGAGCCGGCTGTCGGCCTGGCGCTGGCACCTCAAGCAATTGCTCGGCAGCATCGGCGGGGTGACCGGGTCGGACGCCCGCAACGAAGAACCATCCCCGCTCCGCATCGCGGCCACCCCCTTCGTCCGCAACACCGTCCCGAAGCGCGATTCCCGCTTCGTCACCTTCCAGAACACCGGGGATTACGACTTAGGCGACGGCCAGCCGCGCCTTCCGGTCGGCTCCTACGAG
>JACQVL010000131.1 GCA_016209865.1 Candidatus Latescibacterota bacterium
CACGGCGATGCATATCGTCGAGGGCGCGGGCGCGGACGGGATCACCGTCCACCTCCGGCAGGACCGCCGGCACATCCAGGACGCTGACTTGCCGATGCTCCGTCAGGAGATCACCACCCGGCTCAACTTAGAGATGGCCAACACCGGGGAGATGGTCGGGATTGCCCTGCGCGTCAAGCCGGACATGGTGACCCTCGTCCCGGAGTCGCCGGATGAAGTGACGACGCAAGGCGGACTGGATGTCGTCCGGCACGAACGCGATGTGGCCGCCACGATCGCCCGGTTCCGGGCGGCGGGCATCCATCCGAGCATCTTCATCGATGCGCAGAGAGAGCAGATCGCCGCGTCGAAACGGGCCGGGGCGGCATCGATCGAGCTGTGCACCGCGCAGTACGCGGAGGCGACCAGTCCAGCCGTCCAGGACCGCGAGTTCGACGCCATCCGATCGACCGCCCGGTATGCCCAGGAACTCGGCCTCCTCGTCAACGTCGGCCATGCGCTCGATTACACCAACACCGCGCGGATCGCGTCCATCCCCGGTCTGTACGATTTCAACATCGGTCACGCGATCATCATCCAGGCGGTGTTCGTCGGCCTGGAGCGGGCGGTGAAGGACATGGTGAAACTGGTGAAAGGATAAGGACGAAAAGGAGAGGATAAGGACGAAGGTCGAAGGATGAAGGACGAAAAGGAAAGGTTTTGATTGTTTTCTTCGTCCTTTGTCCTTCATCCTTCGTCCTTGCTTTAACTATGTTCGACATCGTCACTTTCGGCGAGTGCATGGTCCGGTTCTCGACGCCGGGCGGGGTGATGCTGGAACAGGCGGAACGGCTGCGCGCGGACCCGGCCGGGACGGAGTCGAACGTCGCCGTCGCCCTCGCCCGGTTAGGCGCCCGGTCGACCTGGCTGTCCGCCCTGCCTGACAACCCGATCGGACGGTGGATGGCGGAGCGGATCGCCGCCCACGGGGTGGATGTCTCGCATGTCGTGTGGACGCGCGACCGCGCGGGGATTTTTTTCTTGGAGGCCGGGTCGCCGCCCCGGGGGAGCCGGGTGGTGTACGACCGGGCGGATTCTGCGGTGAGCCGGCTCACTCCGGAGATGATCGACTGGGCGTTCGTGACAGACACTCGCCTCCTCCATCTGTCGGGCATTACCCCGGCGCTGAGCGAGTCCTGCCGGGACATCGTCGTTCGCGCGCTGACGGCCGCCAGAGGCCGGGGCTGTATGACGTCGTTCGATATCAATTACCGGGCAAAGCTGTGGTCTCCTGAACAGGCCGCCTCGGTGCTCAGCCCGATGCTGGGCATGGTCGACATCCTGATCTCGACGGTCTCCGACATCCGGCTGCTGTTCGGGTTTGAAGGTTCGCCTGACGAGATGATCGAGCGCGTCCAGACCCGGTTCCACAACCGGACGGTCGTCCTGACCCTCTCGGAGGGCGGCGCAGTCGGCTGGTCGGAGGAGACGGGGCTGCTCCGGACCGGGGCACATCCGGTCGAGCGGGTCGACCGGTTAGGGGCGGGGGATGCGTTCGATGCCGGCCTGCTGTGGGGTCTCTTGCGCGGCGATCTGGCGGGCGGCCTCGCCGCGGGCGCGGCTCTGGCCTCGCTGTCCCATGCGGAGCACGGGGACGTGACGTGGGCGACCGCGGCGGAGGTGGCGCGGTTGGCGGGGCGATCGTAGGGGCGAAGCATTCGCTGGTAGCAATGGAGAACGTGTTCTCTTAAAGGGCGAATGCTTCGCCCCTACAACCACCACCCCATTATGCCGGACATGTATGAACCGTCCATCATCCCATATCCCCCTGATCGTCGGCATCCTGACCCGTCGTTCTCTGGACGACCCGACCCAGCCGTTTGGCCGTCCGACGACGTTCTTCGCGGAATGCTGCATCGAAGCGGCGCGATTGGGCGTCCAGGTGGTCGTGTTCGAGGCGGACGACCTCGACCCGGACCGGCCGGAGCTCCGGGGGAGCCGGTTCATCGACGGGAGCTGGACTGAGCCGGAACTCATGCGGTTCCCCGATGTGGTGTACGACCGGGCGCCGTTGTTCGACCCGGCCTGTGCGACGAGCGCGAACCGGGCACGATTTCGGTTGATCGACGCCGGGGTGCCATTTATCAACCCGCTCAAGCTGCTGGAGGTCGCTGCCGATAAACTCGCCACATACCGCCTGTTAGTCGGACACGACATCACGATGCCCGCCACCGCCCGTCTCGACGAAGAGGGGTTCGCCGAGTACCGGGAGCGGTTCGGCCATCTGTTCGTGAAGCCGGTCCGGGGGTCGAACGGGACCGGGGTGATCGAAGTGAAACGGGAACACGGCCTGGCGGTCGTGCGGTACGGGACTGAACGGGTGGAGGTCAAGGCTGACGGCCGCCTCTGGGAGACGATCACTGCCCTGATGGGGAACAACAGGTCCACACACGGCGTCTCTCTCATTCAGCAAGGGATTTCAACAGAACGAGCCGGTGAGCGACCGTTTCCCCGGTTCGACCTCCGGGTGATGATGCAGAAGGATGAGCGAAAAGCCTGGGGGATGACGGGACTCGTCGCGCGGGTGAGCCAGTCGGACGTCCCGACGACCAACCTGAGCACGGGGGCGCGCGCGGAGGTGGCGGAGCACGTGCTCGACGACGTGTACGGCCCGGCGATGCGCCGGTCGATCATCGCGTCCGTCACGGAGACCGGCCTGGGCATCTGTCAGCTCCTGGATCGGGACATCTGCCCGTGTGGGGAGCTGGGGATCGACATCGTGACGGATGCGGCGGGGCGGCCCTGGGTGATCGAGATCAACGCGAAGCCCGGACGGAGCGTGTTCAAGCGGATCGCCCAGAGCGCCGAGGTGTCTGAGGAAGATCGGCAGCGCTTCGCGCACATCCGGCAGCGGTCGGTCGCCATGCCGTTCCGGTATGCGCGGACGCTGGTGTAAGATAGAAAACGGGAAATGGGAAATGGAAAATGAGGAAAGAGAAGTCGTTCCCCCGTCTACCTACCGCGAGACACTGCGGTACCTCTACAGTTTTGTTGATTACGAAAAACAGGCGGGCGGTGGGAGCGTCCGGCTCGGCCTGGAGCCGATTCAGGGGCTGCTGCGCGGGCTGGGCCGCCCGGAGCGGGGATGGCCGTCCGTCCATATCGCGGGCACAAAGGGGAAGGGGTCGACGGCTGCGCTGATCGCCTCCATCGCCCGGCACAGCGGGTACCGGGTTGGTCTGTACACCTCCCCGCATCTGATCACTTTCCGGGAACGGATCGTCGTCGATGGGACGCCGATCTCGAAGGAAGAGACGTGCCGCCTGGTTGATCGCCTCCGGCCGGTCGTGGACGAGGTGACCCGTGGATCGGCCAGCCCACCGACGTTCTTCGACGTGTGGACCGCTCTGGCGTTCCTCTACTTCGCGGAGCGCCGGGTCGACCTGGCCGTGGTGGAAGTCGGCTTAGGCGGACGGCTCGACTCGACGAACGTGGTGACGCCCCTCGTCTCCGTCATCACCCCGCTCGGCCTGGATCATACCGACCGTTTAGGGACGACCCTCCGGGCGATCGCCGGGGAGAAGGCGGGCATCATCAAGGAGGGAGTGCCCACGGTGACCAGCCCGCAGGAGCCGGACGCGCTGACGGTCATCCGCGACACCTGCCGGGCGCGTCGAAGTCCGCTCCGCCAGGTCGGCCGGGAGATTCAGTTCACCGTCCACCGGTCTGATTCCACCGGTCAGGCGTTCGACGTCTCCGGCCGACGGGGGCGGTATCCCAACCTGGAAACCCGGCTGTTGGGCGCCTACCAGGTGGTCAACGCCGCGACCGCCATCGGCGCGGTCGAGGAGTTGAATGAGCGCGGGATGGAGATGCCCCTCCGAGGAGTGGAAGAAGGACTGAGGACGGTCGAATGGCCCGGCCGGCTCCAGGTGGCGCAAGAACGCCCGTGGCTCATCCTCGACGGCGCGCACAACGTCCTCTCCGCGCGGACGCTCGTCCAGGAGGTCCGGCGGTTGTTCCCGTACCGGCGGGCGATCCTGGTCGTCTCCGTCTCGCGCGACAAAGACGTGCCCGGCGTCTGCGCCGAGCTGGCAGTCCTGGCTGATGTCGTGATCGTGACCGGCCGCCGGGTCGTGCGCACGCGCCAGGCCGACCCGGACGAGGTGGCCGGGTGGTTTCGCGTGGCGGGAAAGGACGTCTCGGTGGCCCCGGATGTCCTGTCCGCCTTGGAGTTGGCCCGCGCGCTGGCATCCCCGGACGACCTGATCTGCATCACCGGGTCGTTCTACCTGGTCGGGGAAGTGATGGAAGGGCTGCAGCATCTGGAACCGGAGGAAATGTGGAGTCGGTAGAGAAGAGCAGTGACGAGTGACAAGTGACGAGTGACGAGAGAAGGAGAAGATGAAATCGACTGCACGTCATGTATGGGGCGCGCGTTTTCCATGCTGGCTCGTCCTGGTCATCGGACTGGTCGCGCTGAATCTGCCCGTGAGTGCTCAGCAACCTTCGCAGAAGCCCGCCGCGCCGAAGAAGCCGGCGACAACGCAGAAACCGGCCGCGCCGCCGCAGGCGACCCAGCCGAAGAGCGGGATGAGGACGGGCGGCAGGCCGGTCGTGCCCGACTCGCCGGAGGAGGCCCAGCGGCGGGCGGCGGCGGAGCGGTTTCTGGCGGCCGTAGCGATCGCCAAGAACAATTTGGCGGCGACGTATTACGTCAAGGCCCTGTACGACAGCGCGGCCGTCCAGCTCCGTCACGCCCTGAACATCGCCCCGGATTTCGCCGCCGCCCATCTCACCCTCGGACTGGTGTATTACGCGAAGGGCCAGCGCCAGGACGCGGTCGAGGAGTTCAGGGCCGCCGCTGCGGACGACTCGATCGGCCAGCGGCAGATGGCTTCAGCCCCGCCCGATACGGTGTATAACTGGGCCAAAGCTCAGTTCAGCCGGTTCGTCACCGGCATTCCCAACCTGGCGGCCGCCCATGCGGCCCTGGGCGCGGTGTACGATGAGGCCGAGTTCGACGAGGACGCGGAGCAGGAGTACCTGCGCGCGATCGCGGCCGATTCGTCGTACGCGGGCGCGTACATCAACTTAGGGCGGCTTTACAACGATGCCGGAGAGTTCGACGAGGCGATCCGGGTGTATGAGAAGGCGCTCGCGTTGAAGGCTGAACTCCCGAAAGTGTACCTCAACTTAGGCGCGTCGTACATGGGAAAAGGACGAACGGACGACGCCATCCGCGCCTGGCGGACGGCGATCGACCTCTCTCCCCAGTACGCAGAGGCCTACCTGAATTTAGGGATTGCCTACCATAACCAGGGGTTGGCGGACAGCGCGGTCGCGTGCTGGGAGCGGGCGATCGCCACGCAGCCGAATTTCATCGCGCCACGAGTCGCCCTCGCCCGGTTGCGTGTGAACCAGGGCCGGTACCGCGACGCCGAGACAGTCTACCAGAAGGTCTTCGAGCTGGGCGCGAAAGACCCGGTGCTCTACACGGAACTGGCGTTCGTCTGCGAGCAGCAGGAGAAATACGACGAGGCGCTCGCCAACTACCAGGAAGCGCTCAAGCTCGACCCGGACAACTCGGACGCGAAGACGAGCCTGTCGATCGTGACGCAGAGGAAGCAGCAGCGGGAAGCGGCCCGGCAGGCGAACAAAGTCCGGGTCAGGCAGATCGTCGTGAGGACGGCGGCGGAAGCGGACAGCGTTCTGGCTCAGTTGCAGCGCGGGGCGGATTTCACGGACCTCGCCCGGACGCGGTCGATCGACCCCAGCGCATCCGTCGGGGGCGACCTGGGGTTTTTCGGGCCGGGGGACATGCTCCCGGTGTTCGAGAAAGCGGCGATGGCGCTCAAAGTCGGCGAGGTCAGCGGGGTGGTGCAGACGCCGATGGGGTTTCATGTTATCAAACGAATCGAGTGATTGATTTAGGAACAAGAGGAGCAGACATGGAACACGTGATCATTCTCGGCGGAGGACCAGCCGGCTTTACCGCCGCGCTGTACGCAGCACGGGCGAACCTGGCCCCGCTCGTCCTGACCGGCCGCGTCTTAGGCGGCCAACTGTCGCTGACGAGCGAGATCGAGAACTATCCCGGCTTTCCCGAAGGCCTCGGCGGGATGGAGTTGATGGAGAAGTTCCAGCAGCAGGCGGAGCGGTTCGGGGCGGTCATCAAGTATGAAGAAGTCACCGCCGTCCGATTCAGACCGGGCGAGCACCACATCACCACGGATAGCGCTGAGTACACCGCCAAGGCGGTCGTCATCTGCACCGGCTCGTCCCCCCGGCTCCTGAACGTCCCGGGGGAGGAGCGGTTCTTCGGCCGGGGCATCTCGACGTGCGCGACGTGCGACGGCGCGTTCTACAAAGGACGGAACGTCATCGTCATCGGCGGCGGGGACAGCGCGATGGAGGAAGGGACATTCCTGACGCGGTTCGCCACAAAGGTGCACGTCGTCCACCGGCGCGACCAGCTCCGAGCCAGCCCGATCATGCAAGACCGGGCGTTCGCCAACCCGAAGCTCGCGTTCGTGTGGGATTCGGTGGTCGAGGAAGTCCTCGGAGACGACACGCACGGGGTCACCGGCGCGCGTCTCCGCAACCTGAAGACGAACGCCCAGTCCGTCTTAGACGCGGACGGCCTCTTCATCGCCATCGGGCACGTCCCGAACACGCAGCTCTTCAAGGGACAGGTCGACTTAGATGAGCAGGGGTACATCGTCACCGACCGGCGGCAGCGGACGAACATCCCAGGCGTCTTTGCGGGAGGGGATGTGCAGGATCATGTCTACCGGCAGGCGATCACCGCCGCCGGGACGGGCTGCGCGGCCGCGATCGAGGCGGAACGGTATCTGGCGGAGCTGGAGCACGGGAAGGGCTAAAAAAGAGGCGAAAAGGGAGCAGAAAAGTATGGGAGTGTGGGAGTAAGAGCCCATTCTCTGTTGCCCCCATACACCCATACCCCCATACGTCTTTTTCCTTTTCGCCCTTTCTTACTTCTGCGCCTTTAAATCAGTAATCGTCTTCCTGATCGATCCGGCATTCTTGGCGTTCGGGTTGTACTTCAGGTAGGCTTCGTATTCCGCGATCGCGTTCTTATTATCCCCCAGGTTCTGATAGACGATGCCGAGGTTGAGGTGCCAGCCCGCGTTGTTCGGCTTAGTCTTGAGCGCGGTCTGGTAGGATTTGATGGCGTCTTCAAGCCGCCCGCTCTCCCGGTACGCGCCCGCGATACCCGCGTGCGCATCGGCATTCGCCGGGTTTAATTTCAGCGCTTCCTGGTACGCTTTCACGGACTCGGCGAGCCGGCCGGTCTTCTGGAGCGCGATGCCGAGGTTGTACTGGGCTTCTGCGTAACCCGGTTTGAGCTTCACCGCTTCCTGAAGAGCGGCGATCGCCTCGTTATACTTCTTGTTCTTGATGTAGACGACGCCGAGGTTGTAATGCGTCACCGGGTCTTTCGCGTTCTTCGCCACCGCTTGCTTCGCTTGTTCGATGTTCGCTTGCGCGTAGAGGTCGGCGACCCCGATGAGTTCGGTCCCGATCAACACCGCACACAACGTCACGCAGGAGACCACGGCTGTGCTGACTCGTGACATGTACACCCCTCCATGTTGATGATGAACGGATTATGATGGATGAAAAGTAATCCTGCTCGACTGCCCTTGTTTTTACCGACCACCGATCACCGACCACTGTGTCTCACGCCGTCCGCGACCCGCGCTGTACGACTTCGAGCTTCGGCGTCCCGATCGTGACCTTCGTGCCCGGCGGAATCGACGAGGTCAGCCAGACGTTCGCGCCGATCACCGATCCCCGCCCGATCACCGTACTCCCGCCTAAGATCGTCGCGCCCGAGTAGATGACCACCTCGTCCTCGATCGTCGGATGGCGTTTTCCGCCCTTGACGATCCGGCCGTCCGTATCCTTCCTGAAGCTGAGCGCCCCAAGCGTGACCCCCTGGTAGAGCTTCACCGTATTCCCGATCTCCGTCGTCTCGCCGATGACGACGCCCGTGCCGTGGTCGATGAAGAAACTCTCCCCGATCGTCGCTCCGGGATGGATGTCGATTCCTGTCTGGCTGTGCGCATGCTCGGACATGATCCGCGGGATCAACGGGACCTGGCGCAGGTACAGCTCATGGGCGATCCGGTAGGTCGTGATCGCCTGGACGCACGGGTAACTCACGATGACTTCATCGTGACTCTTCGCGGCCGGGTCGCCGTCGTAGGCCGCCTGTACATCCTTCTTCACGAGCGTCCGGATGCGCGGGAGCTGCTCCAGGACGTCGATCGTGATCCGATCCGCCAGCCCCGGGCAGTCGGTCGTGTCACGGTTCGCCAGCTTCCACTCGTAGAAGAGGCTCTTCTCGACCTCGTCCCGAAGATGGATGTAGATCGAGTCGAGCAGGCCGTCGACGAAGAACGTCACGTTCTGCCGGAGGATGGGTTCCGTCCCGAAATAGCCCGGAAAGAGCAGCGCTAAGAAGTCCCGGAGGATGGAGACCACCTGCTCCCGCGAGGGCAGGTTGAGGCCATCCGGATGGTTAATCCCGCCCAGCTCATCGTAAGAATCCACGATCTGCGAGGCGATCGTCGCCAGTTGCTTCCGGGTGATCGTTCTGTGTAAATCGGGCATCTCAACATTCCTTTTTATGGACTCCCGCTTGCGCGGGAATGACAGTATGAAGAGGGGGTCGAACGGTGGGGAAGTATTGTTCAACATACAACAGAGGAGGCAAGAAGTCAAGCGCTTTCTCCGCCCCCGCCAAAATCGCAGTTCCCCAGAAAGAAGTTGCTCCGCTGTCATTCCGTCTGTATATTCCAAACAGTGACGAGTGACCAGTGACGAGTGACGAGTAAAAAGTCGTGGAGGTACACGCGTATGGTTCGAAAAGATGGGTTCGCGCTGGGGATGCTCTTCATCCTCCTCTTTTTTGGCGTCACGGCGGGCTGGGGTCAGACCAGTCCCCCGGCGTTTATGAAGCTGAGTGAGGTTAAAGCCGGGATGAGCGGCTACGGCCTGACCGTGTTCCAGGGTACGCAGATCGACACTTTCCGCGTCGAGGTCCTGGGGGTGATGAAGAATATCATCTACCCCAAACGGGACCTGATCATGGTTCGCGTGTCGGGCTCCTACATCGACCGGGCGGGGGTGATCGCGGGCATGAGCGGAAGCCCGGTGTACATCGACGGAAGGCTGGTCGGGGCGTTAGCGTACAGCGGGTTCACGCAGTTCCAGAAAGACCCCATCGCCGCGGTCACGCCCATCGGAGAGATGCTGGAGATTCAGGCCGCCGCAGAGCGCGACGCCCAGACGTCGGACCGTATGGGCGCGACGGACGATCAGGAGATGCCCGGCTCGTCCCCCTTCGCCGGGAGCGAGCCACAGGCCGGAGTCCCGTCCCTGCTCAGGCCGATCAGCGTGCCCCTGAGCGTCTCCGGGTTCGACCCCCGCGCGCTGAGCCTGTTCGACGGGTTCTTCAGAAGGATGGGGTTCATCCCGCTGATGGGGGGCGGGAGTGGGACGAGCACAAGTCCTGCTGATGGAGGCGTCTCGTCTCTCGTCCCCGGTTCGGCGGTCGCCGTGCAACTCGTCCGGGGGGACATGAACATCGCCGCGACCGGGACGGTGACCTACCGGAACGGGAATACCGTCTTAGCGTTCGGCCATCCGTTCCTCTGGTCGGGCGCGGTCAACATCCCGATGGCCAAAGCCGATATCGTGACGGTCATTCCCGACCTGTCCGTGTCGGTCAAGATGGGCGCCGTCACCGATCAGGTCGGGGCGATCCGGTGGGATCATACGAGCGGGATCTACGGCATCTTAGGCGCCACGCCGATGATGATCCCCGTCCGGGTGAATTTCAAGTCGGGCGGCCAGCAGAAGGACACCTACCAGTACGAGGTGATGGTGTCGCGCGCGTTCACCCCCTTCCTCCTCAACATGACCGTCTCCAACACGATCGTCACGAACGGCCGGCTGGGCGGGGAACGGACGATCGAGCTGGACGGCCGGGTGACGATGCGCGGCTATCCTGACATCGTCCTTCAGGACCTGTTCTCCGGGAGTGTGACGCTGCAGTCGGTGTCCACCAGTGTGACCGACGTTCTCAACACCGTCCTCGACAACCCGTTTGTGACGCCTCATGTCGAGGCGATCTCGCTGACGATGAATTCGACCGATGACCGGCGGACGGCGACGATCGAGGGCGTCTGGTACGACCGGGATGAGGTCAGGCCCGGCTCCACCCTCGGCCTCACCGTGTTCCTCAAGCCGTACCGTGGGGATCGGGTCGTCAAGAAGACGACGATTCCCATCCCGAACACCCTCACAGACGGTGACCTGGTGATCTCGGTCGGGGCCGCTCAGATGCTCACCCAGCAGGAAGTCCGCACGACCCCGCAGCGGTTCCGGCCGCAGGAGGTCGGACAACTCATCGGCCTGCTCAACAAACGGCGGACGAATAATAAAATCTACATCAAACTCTCCCAGGCCGCCCCCGGCGTGATCGTGAAGGGCACGGAATTGCCCGCGCTTCCGCCGTCCATCCTGTCGGTGATGGAGTCGAAACGCAGCAGCGGCAGTTTCACCCCGACCCGCGAGGTCGTCCTGGCCGAACACGACATCGTCACGAATTACGTCATCTCCGGCCAGAGCCAGATTCGGGTGCGGGTGAAGCGGTAAGAGGGCGGGTTTGTGATATGTGATGTCATGCTCGCGCAAGCGGGCATGACAGGCCTTTCTTAGGTAACCCACACAAACGGGAATTCAGTTTGGAGAACCTCGTGCAGACACGTCAATGGAATCTCATCCTGATCCTCATCCTGTTTTCTCTCGCCACGGCCCACGCGTCCACGCCGATCATCTGGGAACAGTCGTCCCAGCGTGACTTTCAGGCCGGGCAGCCCGTCAATATCTCCATCTCGACGACCGGCCAGTTGACCTTAGCCCCGGCCGTCGACTCGGTGTTCGAGACGTCGGAGCCGCTTCTCTGGTGCTTAGCGACGGATTCTAAAGGCAACATTTACGCGGGCAGCGGGAACGACGGGAAGGTGTTCAAGATCGACACGGCCGGCCGTGGGAGTGTGTTCTTCGACGCGGAGGAGTTAGGGGTGCAGAGCCTGGCCGTCGATGCCTCGGATAACATGTTCGTCGCCACTTTTCCGGACGGCAAGGTCTATAAGCTGACCCCGGACGGCAAGTCGTCTGTGTTCTTCGCGCCCAAAGAGCGGTACATCTGGGCGCTTGTCCTCGACCGGGCGGGCACTCTCTACGCCGGGACGGGGGAGCGCGGGGTCATCTACAAGATCGACCGGAACGGGAACGGGCAGGTGTTGGTGGATACCGAGGAGACGCATGTCGTCTCGTTGGCCATCGACCCGTCCGGCAACCTGATCGCCGGGACGGACCCCAACGGCCGGGTGTATCGAATCTCCCCGACGGGCGCGCTCTCCGTCCTGTACGACGCCCCGCTCCGGGAGATTCGCTCCTTCCTCATCGACAAGACTGGGACGATCTACGCGGGCGCGGTCGACGTCCCGCGACGGCGCGAAGGGGCGCCGCGACAGGACGAGGTGGTGGTCTCTGAGGCTACGCCGGGGAGCGCAGAGCCCGGGAGCGTCGGGACGATCGAAATCACCGCCGATAGAGGGGACGACAGCGCCGCCCGGCGGCAGCGGTCGGGCGGCGGCGGAGCGGTCTACCAGATCACCCCGGATGGCGTCGTGCGGGAATGGTGGCGGTCACGGGATGATGTGTGCTTTACCCTCGGACTCGACGACCACGGGACGCTGCTCGTCGGCACCGGGCCGAACGGGACGCTGTACGCAGTGAACGGGCGCGGCCAGAGCACCGTCCTGGCCAACCTGCAGGAATCGCAGATCACCGCGTGCGTCCGGCTGCCCGCCGGCCAGGTGTATTTAGCGTCCAGCAACCTCGGCAACCTCTATCGCCTCGGCCCCGGCTATGCCCCGGAAGGGACGTTCGAATCCACGATCAAGGATACCCGCGGGACGTCCTCCTGGGGGACGATCAGTTGGCGGGGCACCGTCCCGTCCGGCACGGCGGTGCGTCTGTACACCCGCACCGGGAACACCGACACGCCGGACAACACCTGGAGCGCCTGGTCGAGCCCGTACACCAACCCCGCCGGCGAGCCGGTGATGAGTCCCAAAGCCCGGTACATCCAGTGGAAGGCGTCGTTGACGACGAAGACGGCGGCCCCGCCCGTGATCGAGAGCGTCTCGTTAGCCTACCTCACTCAGAACATCGCGCCGACGGTGGAGAAGATCACCGTCTACGCTCCCGGCGTCTACGTGGGGGAGTCGGGCGGGGGAGAGAATCCGGCGGACGACCTCCCGCCGAAGATCGCGGAGCAGTTGGGCAACCGGCAGAGCGGCAATCGGGGCCGGCAGCAGACGTACGGCGTCCCCACCTACCGGAAAGGGATGCGGACGGTCGTCGTGGAGACTGACGACGAGAACGATGACGACCTCACGTACACGGTGTCCTACCGGGGCGTCGGGGAGAAACAATGGAAACTCCTCCGCGACAAACTCAAACGCCCGACCTGCTCGTGGGATTCGGAGGCCGTCCCGGACGGGCTGTACACCGTGAGAGTGGTCGTGAGCGACGCGCCGTCGAACCCGCCCGCCCTGGCCCTCACCGCGGAATCGGTGAGCGAGCCGTTCCTGGTCGACAATACCCCGCCAGCCGTGACCGGCCTGACCGCCCGGTCTGCCGATCGGCGGACGGTGGTGACGTTCACCGCGCAGGACGCGGCCAGCCCGATCTACAAAGTCGAGTACGCGGTCGATGCGGGCGACTGGCTGATCGTCTACCCCAAAGACGGGGTGTGCGACTCGACGACTGAGACGTTCGAGGTGACGCTGAACGCCCTGCCCGCCGGCGAGCACGCCGTCGCGGTCCGGGTGAAGGACGCGGCGAACAACGTCGGGACGGGGAAGACGGTCATTCAGGTGCCGTAGACCCGACTCCCCCCTTCCCTGTTGGGCAGATGGGCAGTCGGCAGGTAGGCAGTGGGATGAATGCCCATCGTGCGGTGGGACAGATGGCTAAACGATGGTGAGGGATTGACAAATTCTTGGCATTATTGTAGCATAGGTTTGAGAATGAGTGGGTTCAAAGCTTATTGCTCATCTGAGCAGCAGGTGTGACTGCCTACTGCCCACTGCCTATCTGCCCGGTGGGGGAGGGAAGAGAGGAGTCTCCAGATGTCAGGCCATTCAAAGTGGAGCACGATTAAACGAAAGAAAGAAAAAATCGACGCTCAGCGCGGGAAGCTGTTTACCAAACTCATCAAAGAGCTCGCCGTCGCGGCCCGACAGGGCGGGGGGGACATCGAAGCCAACCCCCGGCTGCGCGCCGCAATCTTAGCCGCCAAAGCCGAGAACATGCCGCAGGCGAATATCGACCGCGCCATCCAGCGGGGCACGGGCGAACTCGAAGGGGTGACGTACGAGGAAGTGACGTACGAAGGGTACGGC
>JACQVL010000129.1 GCA_016209865.1 Candidatus Latescibacterota bacterium
ACCGACCACCGATCACTGACCACCGACCACCGTTCTTCAAATCACCATCCGCTTCCAGGCGCCCCGGCGGAACCGGTAGAAACAGGCCAGGCCGAGCACGCAGATGTAGGCGGTCGCGCCGAGCCACGCCCCTAAGAAGCCCAGGCCGAGGGGCAGGGCCAGGAAGTAGGCGAGGGGGAGGAAGAACACCCAGGCTCCGATGAGGGCGGCGACCATCGTCCACCGGGTGTCGCCCGCCCCGCGCAGCGCGCCGGAGAACACCAACCCGCACGCATCGAACACCTGGAAGAACGCGGCCGCGATGAGCGCCTCGCGTCCGAACCGGATGACGTCAGGGTCCTGGTTGAAGAACGCGATGACCGTCCCGGGAAACAGCACGAACCCGACCCCGACGACGCCCATGTACACGATGGCGAGCTTCACGGCGGAGTAGGCGCTCCGTTCGGCGGCGGCCAGGTTCTTCGCGCCGATGTACTGGCCGACGAGGACGGTCGCCGCCGCCGCGATCCCGATTCCGACGGTATAGGAGACCGACATCAACTGAATGCCGATCTGGTTGGCGGCAAGCTGGGCGTCGCCGAGCCGGCCGATGAGGGCGCTGAAGATGACGAAGCTCCCGATGTCTAAGAAGCGCTGGACGCCGATCGGCACGCCGACGCGGAGCACCCGGCGGAGGTCAGGCCAGACCGGGCGCGCGGCCTGACGGGAGCCGAATTCCGCGTACCGGGGGTGGAAGAAAATCGCCACGTAGACGAGACCGCTCGCCAGTCCGGCGATGGCCGACCCCAGCGCGGAGCCACGCACGCCCAGACGCGGGAAGCCGAGATGGCCGTAGATCAGGACGTAATTGAGGCCGAGGTTGAGGAGGTTCGTCCCGATCCCGATCTTCATCGGGGTTTTCGTATCCCCGATCCCGCGCAGGAAACTGGCGATCGTCATCGCCACCATCAGGCCGGGGCCGTCGAACAACCGAATCTGGAAGAACGACACCCCCAGTCGCTGGACTTCTGGGGAGGGCCGGGCCAGGTCGAACAGGACAGGCCCGAGCAGGATGCCAGACAGGATGAAGAGGCCGGAGACGACCGCCACAGAGAGTCCCTGCCAGGTCATCCGCCCGCACTCCCGGTACGCTTTCGCGCCGTAGCTTTGGGCGACAAAGGTGTTGATGCCCATCGCCAGGCCGAGGAACGGGAGGTAGAACAGCCAGGTCATCATCGAGGCCAGCCCGACGGCGGCCACCTCGACGGTGCCCAGGCGCGCGACCATGAAGGTGTCCGTCGCGTTCATCAGTGTCTCGGAGATCGTGGCCAGGACGATCGGATAGGCCAGATTCCAGACTTCCCGGTGCCCGCCCTGATGCGTCGCGTGTGGCGTCGTCAGCGGCTCGTGGGGTGGAACGGTGACCGTCTGTTCCATCGCGGTAGGATGGTCAAGGTAGAGTGTGTGAGGATAGTAAAACGCTGATCGGCGTGACGAATGGCTTGTGGTTGAGGTGTTACGGCTCTTTTTGGTCCAACTTCAGCGCTTTGTCCAGGTCCGCCCGGGCGCCGACCAGGTCGCCCTGTTCCCGCCGCAGGTTGCCCCGGTTGCGGTAGTAGCTCGCTTCGTTCGGGTTGAGGTCGATCGCCTTGTCGTAATCCGCCCGTGCCCCGGCCAGGTCGCCCTGCTCCTTGCGGAGCACCCCGCGACTGTTGTACGCCGCGCTATCCTTCGGGTTGAGCGCGATCGCCTGATCATAATCCGCCCGGGCGCCGGCCAGGTCGCCCTGCTGCCGCCGCAGGTTGCCCCGGTTGCGGTAATAGGCCGGCTCGTTCGGGTTGAGCGCGATCGCCCGGTCGTAGTCCGCCCGGGCGCCGGCCAGGTCGCCCTGCTGCCGCCGCAGCACCCCCCGGCTGTTGTACGCCGTGCTGTATTTCGGGTCGAGGGCGATCGCTTTGTCGAAGTCTGTCCGGGCGCCCATCAGGTCGCCCTGCTGCCGCCGCAGGTTGCCCCGGTTGCGGTAATACGTCGGCTCGTTCGGGTTCAACGCGATCGCCCGGTCGTAGTCGGCGAGCGCGTCGCCCAGATTCCCCAGTTGCTCGCGCACCAACCCGCGGCCGTTGTAGGAATCGCTCCCCTTCGGGTCGAGGGCGATCGCTTTGTCGAGGTCGGCCCGCGCCCCGGGCAGGTCGCCCTGCTGTTGTCGCACCACCCCCCGGCTCGTATACGCCGCGCTGTATTTCGGGTCGAGGGCGATGGCCTGGTCGAGGCTGGCCCGCGCCCCGGGCAGGTCACCCTGCTGCTCCCGCTGCCGGCTCCGTTCATAATGCGTCGTGGCGAAGGTATTCGTGCTCTGGACCAGCGGCCCGGTCGAGGAAACCCCGGCCTGTCCCCGCCCGCGGACACGCTCGGTCCGCGGCGGGAGTCCTGAGAGTTCGGCATCCGTCGGCTCCCGTGCTCCGCCCGCGGCCGGCCGGGCCGTTCCCTGGGGGGATGCGGGTTCCGTTCCGACCTGGTTACGCGCGTCAGTCCGACGCGACGGGGTTGCTGCCGTCTGTTTTGCTGTCCCACCTTGAGGCTGGAGCGACGTGCTTCCGGCCTGTCCCGCGGAGTGACGCGTCTGATCGGCGGACAGGAAGAACCAGGCGAGCGTGGAGGCCGCCGCGACGAGCACCGCCACGGCCGCGATCATCGCCCGTCTCTTCGTCATCAGGCGGGACTTTTTCTCGGCGGCGAAGGCGGGAGACCGCGGGGCCGGAGCCGGCTTGACCGGTTTCCTCGGTTTGGCTGTCTCCGCAGCCTTGCTGGGGGCGGCCGCCGCTCTGGGAGCGGACCAGCCGCCTGAGGCCAGGCCTTCCAGCGTACAATCATCCACCTCGCGGTCGCACCAAACGATCAGCGCCTCCGCCAGCCGGGGGATGATGGGGTCTTTGAGCTTCCTCACGTCGTGCAGGGCTTCAGAGTCATTCGGGTTGACGAAGTCAGCGTGGATGAGGATCAGGTTATCATCGTTGCAGTAGCGGTCGAGCAACTCCGGGTCGACCGCCACGGCCAGGAGGGACAGATACCCGACGAGGCCGGGGAACTGGTCTAAGTAGGGGCCGAAGGTATCGGGCGCGCGCTTCGGGTGGTTCCAGTTCGGATGGCCGAGCTCGGGCGCCATTTCGTCGTGCATCACCGGGACGAACATCCCGTCGTAGTCGACGAGTTTGAGCTCCCCTGACGGGGCGACGAGGACGTTGCCCTGTTGCAGGTCGGCATGGGCCATCTGCAGGCCATACAGCGCGCCGATCATGCCCCGCCATG
The DNA here is from genome assembly GCA_016209865.1 of Candidatus Latescibacterota bacterium. GTDB lineage: Bacteria > JAAXHH01 > JAAXHH01 > JAAXHH01 > JACQVL01 > JACQVL01. The sequence goes on from JACQVL010000129.1 coordinate 3,286, forward strand.
CCCTGGCGAGGTCTCGCAGCACATCCGGTTCCTTCTGATGCTCCCAGACCCAGCGGGTGAGCGTCCGTCCTTCAACCCACGCCATCTTGACGATCGGGTACCACCCCCCCTGGACGAGGATGCCCTGCGGGAGGTACTGGAAGCTGACGATGTACGGGAGGCCGACGGCGCCGAGGTGCTCGGAGATGAGGAGGTAGCGTCGCTGCTGGTCCGTCACTTCGCGGTTAAACGTCCGGACCGCCCAGCGCCGGTTGCCGTTCCGGATTTCGTACGCGCAGGCAAAATTGCCGGAGGCCAACTTCGGCTGGCCGAACTTGTCGCAGACGACCTGACCGGTCTTCAAATCCGGGTCGGTGAAGCACACCTGCGGGTTCTGGATCGCCCAGCGGAAGTCATCAAGCTGAGGCCACGGCATGGCTGTCTCTCTCCTGACCCGACGAGCCTGGCAGACCGTCCGTCAGCGCCCCGATGGCCACGGTCGAGTCGTCATTCCGCATCCCTTCCTCGCGCGCGCGCGCCACCCAGGCCGTGAACTCGTCGGCCGTGCGTACGGCGAGGAGGGCGTTCCACACCTGCGGGCCGTCCTGGTTCGCATGCAACAGGTACGCCGCCATCGCGTCGGTGCAGATGATGAGGCGTTCTTCCTTCGTCCATTTGCCCGCTTTTCGCCACACGGTTTTCAGGGCGCGTTCCACGGCGGGGCCGGGAATCGACGGCACCAGGGAGGGGGACGTCCCGAACTCCTCGGGCGTCTGGGCGGGGACGGACAGACGTACCGTGCCCGCTATGTTCACGACGAAGAGGTTGCAGTCCCCGACCCCGATGGCCGACCACCGGGCGCCGGCGACCTTGACGCTCAAGAACGTGGCGAACGCTCCCTGCCGCGCCTTTTCCGCGAAGAGCCAGCCGCGTGATTCGAGCCGGTCCCAGGGAACCCGGTCATGCCAGTGTTTCTGCACGACCCGCAGGGCGAGGTCGAACCGTTTCATCGGGGAAAACCAGTGCATCAACCGGTCGACCAGCCGCTCCGTGGTATGGGTCGACGGCGCGAACGATCGCGCTAAGAGCTGGGCCCATTCGCGTGAATAGGATGCCTCGGTCGCCCCGTCAGCCACGGCGAACCAGCCCCGGGCCGCATCGTACGCGACCGCGTCTTCGTTCTCGTCGTCGTCATGGCCGTACTTGGGGACTGAGAAGGCTCGGATGGCGTACAAGGGAGTGGCCGTCACAGGATCACCGCCCGGATCGGAGGTCGGTCATCGTCGTCACCCGCGTCCCGATGTCCAGGAAGCGGATCAGATCGGTCAACCCCCCGTTGAACACAAAGCCGTGTGAGCCTTGCCCGACCGGCAGTCCGCCCATCGAGGCCTCGACGACGAGTTTGTTCGGCAGGGTGGAGGACATCTCGAACAATTGTTTCGCGTAACTCTGGAGGCCATCGCTGGTGGGGGGGTAGAGGATCGGGGGCGCGTCCGAATTGCCGGAGACGTGAATGTTGAAGACGAGGGCCTGGCTGCCGTTGTTGTTGGTGAGTTCCATCATCTGCCAGGCAACCTTGCGCGGGTCCCCGTCGGACGACGCGCCGTCCGTGATGTTGATGATCGTCGGCGGGTACGAGTCCCGGTGCCTGGCTATCCACCGATCGATGACCCCTCTCACCTTCTCTAAAGCCTCGCACATCGGAGTATTCCCGTCCGCTTTGACGTCGACCCAGACGGGAAATTTGATCGTCTCAGAGATGAGTCCACCCGACCCGTCGGGCACCTGGCGGATCCGGTCTTCGATGCGTGAGATCTCGTACAGCTCAGAGACGGGGATGAGTTCTCGCCCTTCCGTCGCTCCTGCCAGCTCCACCCCGACCGTCGCCCCATACCCCCAGACGCCGACCTCAAAATAGTCGCGGACCCCTTCGTCTTTGGTACACCGCATGACGATATTCGCAAGACAGCGGTTCAACGCATCAGACGCGCCCTGCGCTTTCGTGGGATTCGGCTCACGGACGAGATCACGCCCGCGCCGCTCGCCGAACCCTTCGGCCATCGATCCCGACTGGTCGATGAGAAAGGCGATACAGGACGGTTTATTGCGTGAGATCTCCTCAAAATACGGGCGTATGACTGGCATACAGTCCCCCTTCTCTGAGCGGACGTGACACGAGACTCGCGACGGGGCCGGGCGTTACGGATTCCCGACGATCGTCAGCCCCCCATCCACGACCAGGCTCGCCCCGGTGATGAACGCTGCCGCGTCGGACGCGAGGAAGACGACGGCGCGCGCGATGTCGTCAGGCATCCCCAGCCGCTGCAACGGGCAGCGTTGGATGAACGGCTGGCGGCCCGCCTCCGTCGTCCCGTCCCAGGCCGGAGTCAGGATGGCGCCGGGCAGGACGGCGTTCGCCCGGATGTCCGGGCCGTAGTCGAGCGCGACCGACCGGGTCAGGCCGAGGACCCCGGCTTTCGCCGCGTCGTACGCCGCGTACTGGCGAAACCCGACCAGGCTATGGACGGACGCGGTGTTCACGATCGCCCCCCCGCCCGACTGCCGCATCGCCGGGATGGCGTGCTTACACCCTAAGTAGATCGCTTTCAGACACACGTCGAGGGTCCGGTCCCAATCCGCTTCGGCGAGGTCGCAGACCGGGCCGGGGACGTGGGTGAAGGCGTTGTTGTGCAGGATGTGCAGGCCGCCGTACGTCTCGACCGCACACCGAACCATCTGGATCACCTCGTCCTGGCGACCGACATCCGTCCGGCAGGCGATCGCCTGCCCCCCGCTCGCCGTGATCTCAGCCACCGTCTGGTGTGCGCCGGCCTCGTTGAGATCGGCCACGACCACCCTGGCCCCTTCCCGGGCGATGAGCACAGCGGTCGCCCGTCCGATCCCCGACGCCGCCCCGGTGACGATGGCGATTTTTCCCGTCAGTTGCACAAGAATCCCCTTGTCCGCAGTGTGCGTCTGTTTCGTCGGCCTGTGACAGAAGTCGTAACTCGAGAGGACGGGTCGAACCGGTGGTCAATCTCGTGTGTAATCTACATGGTAGCGCCATGAGTGTCAATAGAAAAGCTACTGCCACTACGATGGCAGGTCTTCAGACGATCGTCAGTGACCGGGGTCACGGGAGAAGGACTGCACTGTTTCGATTCCTGTGTGCGCCTCCAGAAACGTTTTGACATTTCCGTGAGATCGATATATTTTTTTGGTTCATCCGACATTTTTACGGATCACGCTGTAGGGGCGACCCGGCGGGTCGCCCAGGGCGAGGCACCGCCTCGCCCCTACAGTCTTGCCCAACATAATTACAGCAATTCTTATGCCAAGTCAAGGACTTTCTGAACCGATGAGACTGGAGTCCCGGACGGATGAGCGGCGCCGGGGGTGTCGTCACGGGTGGGGGGGATTGGTGTTGCTCGTCTTCCTCCTGTCCAGGACGGTCTCCGCCGCCGACATCCCGAAGAACCTGGCCGCCCTGCTCAAGCGGGAATACCGCCTGACCCGGACGCCCAGGCCGGGCGAGACCGCCTACTATCGGATCAGACGAACGGACATGACGATGGATTCCGGCGGAGCCATCACGAGCCGGATGGAGAGTACGGGACTGTTCAGCCGGACGGTCCTCTACATCGGCCCTGCGGGAACCTGGATCGACCGGTATACCTGGAAGTCTTTTACGACAGGACGGTCCGAAGGGCCGGCCGACTCGGTGCGCCAGTCGGAAGTCACTGCCATCCGCGGGTTCTCCTACGAACTGTCGCCCGCAGAGATCGGGAGTCTGCCGGCTCTCCGGGTCGGGGGCCTGGCCAAGACCGCCGACACCTTCGCCTTCTTCGTGGCCGCGTGGGATGCGGCGACCTTCGACCTGCCTGTCACGCCGCGGCCATCGTTTCCGTTTGAGTCAGTCAGGCGCATCGGAGACCGGGTGACGGAGGTGAAAGACAACGTCCCGGCAGATTTCGATTTCACCCCGATCGTCTCGAACTTTTCGTATACCCGACGCCGTCTCTCCTCGACGTTTGCCAGTCTCTCCGTCGTCGGGGATACCCCCTGCGCGGTCGTCCACTTCGGCGCCACGGACAGTCCACTCACGTTCGACTTCCTCACCGAAACGATGGCCATCCGCTTCAACGGGACCGAGTCGATGACGGGCACGGCGTACGTCTCCCTGGCCGACGGGACGGTCGTCCGAGGGGAGATGACCACTGTGGTGGTCGCGTCGCAGACCGCGACCCTCTCCGGACGAACACAACGGGTGCAGAGCCCGACTGTCGTCCGTCAGCACGTCCTGTTGGAACGGGTGACGAAGGTGGAGTTTGAGCGATGAGCACGATTCTCGACCTGTTCCGCTTAGACGACCGCGTCGCCGTCGTCACCGGGGCGAGCTTCGGGCTGGGGCGCGGGATGGCCGAGGGGCTGGCCGAAGCGGGGGCAGATGTCGTCGCGGTCAGCCGGCAGCGGGAGAACTTGCGGGCGGTGGAGCGCGCCATCACGGCGGTCGGACGCCGGTGCCTGCCGATCGCCTGTGACGTGACCGCCCGGAGCCAGGTCCACGCGATGGTCGATCAGGCGTACGACCACTTCGGCCAGGTTGACATCCTCGTCAACAACGCGGGGATCATCCGGCGAGCGCCCTCGGTCGAGTACTCCGAGGAGGACTGGCGCGCGGTGCTCGACCTCAACCTCGACGGGGTCTGGTACTGCTGCCAGGAGGTCGGCCGGCGGATGGTCGAGCGGAAGCGGGGGAAGATCACCAACATCGCGTCCGTCATCAGCTTCTCTGGCGGGGTCTTCATCCCCGCGTATGCGGCCAGCAAGGGGGCAGTCGCCCAACTGACGAGAGCGTTAGCCAACGAATGGGCGCCGCACGGGGTGCACGTCAACGCCATCGCGCCCGGCTACTGCGTCACGGCCAATACTGAAGCCCTCCGGAACGACCCCGACCGCTCGCAGGCGCTCATGGCCCGCATCCCGGCGGGCCGCTGGGGTCTGCCAGACGACTTGAAGGGGGCGGTCGTCTTCCTCGCGTCCGATGCGTCGGATTACGTCCACGGCCATCTCCTCGTCGTGGACGGCGGCTGGATGGCCAGGTAAGATTTTGGATTTTGGATTTTGGATTTTAGATTGTGGACTGGGGACTGGGGATTATCCAATCCATGTCTCATGGGCTGTCATTCCCGCGAAAGCGGGAATCCATGAAGGGTAGATGCTTATGCGAATCGCCATCGGCGGGATGATGCACGAATCGAACACGTTCAGCCGGACGCCCACCGACCGGGCGGCGTTCGAGTCAGGCAGCCTGACCACCGGCGACCGCATCCTCCCGGTGTGGGGACCGGCGCACCATGAGATGGGCGGGTTCATCGAGGGCGCGCAGCGGTTCGGCTACGACCTCTACCCTACCCTGATGGCGGTCGCCACCCCGTCGGGCCGGGTGACGGATGACGCGCTCGGCTGGCTGACCGACGAGTTGATCGACCGGCTCTCCGCCGGCCCCTCGCTCGACGGCCTGCTGCTCGCCCTTCACGGGGCGATGGTGGCCGAGAGTTATCCCGACGGCGACGGTGAAGTCCTGCGGCGACTCCGCGCCGCGCTCGGTTCCGATTTCCCGATCGTCACGACGCTGGATTTCCACACGAACGTCTCCGAACAGATGGTCGGGGAGTCAACCGCGCTCGTCATCTATCAAACATGTCCCCACGTCGATCAGCGGGAGTGCGGCCTGCGGGCGGCGGAGTTGATCACCCGCATCGTCACGGGAGAGGTGCGTCCGACCCAGGCGTTGGCCAAGCCGCCTCTGCTGTTCAACATCCTGTTCCAGAACACCAGCCGGGAACCGCTCCGCCCGATCCTCGACGCGGCCCGCGAGCGCGAACGCCGCCCGAAGGTGCTCAGGGCGAACATCGCCGCCGGCTACCAGTACGCCGACGTCCACGAGATCGGCCCATCCGTCGTCGTCGTGACGGACAACGACCCCGACCTCGCCCGTTCAGAGGCGGCCTCGCTCTCAGACAGGCTCTGGGCCTGCCGGGACCGGCTCGTCCTCGACCTCCCCGATGCGGCGACAGCGGTGGAATGCGCCCGGCAGTCGGATGCCCATCCTGTCGTCCTCGTCGAGATGGGGGACAACATCGGCGGCGGGTCGGCGGGCGACAGCACGGTCATCCTCTCCGACCTGCTCCGCCAGGACGCCGAAGGCTGGGTGGCCGTCCTGTACGATCCGGAGGCGGTTCACGCCTGCGTTCAGGCAGGGATCAGCCGGACGGTCGACCTGATGGTGGGCGGAAAGACAGACGATCTCCACGGCCTCCCCGTCCGGATCGCCGGTCGCGTCCGTTCGTTGCACGACGGCCGGTACGAGGAGCCGGAGGTCCGGCACGGCGGAGCGCGCTACCACGACCAGGGCCTGACCGCCGTCGTGGAGGCGACTCTCCCTGGCCTTTCCCGAACCCCGAATCCCGAACCCCGAACCCCGAGTTTTTTAATTCTCACCTCGAAGCGTGAGCCGCCGTTCAGCCTCCGGCAATTGACCAGCCTGGGCATCGACCCGGCGCGGCAGCGGGTCCTCGTCGTGAAGGCCGCGATCGCCTACCGGGCGGCGTACGAGCCGATCGCCGGGCGCATCATCGAGGTGGATACTCCGGGACTGACCGCCGTCAACCCGGCGCGGTTTACGTTCCGGCACATCCGGCGTCCGTTATGGCCGATCGATGAAATCAGTGACGAGTGACGAGCGAGCAGAGAAAACTTGACAACCGTCCATTGCCTGGCAGGAGATCGACGATGAAAGCCCTCGTCCTCACGGCTCCCCGACGGCTGGAAATCCGCGACGTCCCGGTACCCGACATCGGAGACGACGAGGTGCTCGTCAGAGTGCGAGCGTGTACCGTCTGCCATACCGACCTCGACATCTTCGCGGGCGTCCGGCAATGGGACGGTGGTCCGCCCAACCTGTTCGGGCACGAGGTCACGGGCATCGTCGAAGCGGCCGGCTCGGCGGTCACCCACATCGCGCCCGGCGACCGGGTGTTGCTCCGGATGACCCGGACCGGGTTCGCGGAGTATTGCAAGACGAAGGGGTCGCACGCGGTCGTGTTACCCCCCTCGATCGGGTTCGAGGAAGGGGCGATCGCCCAGCTCCTGCCGATCGCCATCCGGGGGGTTGAGAAGAGTGTCCGGACGGGGGATACGATGTTCATCAGCGGGGCGGGGCCGGCCGGAATGCTGTGCGCCCAGGTGGCGCGCGCGTACGGGGCCAGCCGGGTGATCGTCGCAGACCTCCACGACCTGCGCCTCCGGCGCGTCATCGACCTGGCCGCGAATGTCGGCATCAACGCCGCCACCGAGGATGTCGTCCGCCGCGTGCGGGAAGAGTCGAACGGCCGTGGAGCGGACGTGTGCATCGAATGTGCCGGCGTGGAAGCCTCCTTCCGGAATTGCGAACAAGGCGTCCGCAACGGCGGCAGTCTCGTCGTCTTCGGAACACACCTGAAGCCGGTGATACTCGACCTGCTCGACTGGGAAAGCCGCTCGCTCAGTCTGATCATCGCGCGGGAACAACCGGACGAGACGCCGGAGTTGTTACGCAAAGCCGTCGAGTTTGTCGAGGCCGGTGTCATCCTGCTCCGGCCGCTGCTCACCCACGTCTTCCCGCTCCACCGGGCTCAGGAAGCGTTCGACCTCCTGCTGACCGACCCGGCCCGTGCGGTGAAGGTGGCGATTCTCCCGTGAAAGGCAGTGACGAGTGACAAGTGGCGAGTAGGGGCGAATCTTGTGCCCCGATGCGGGCGATCACAAGGATCGCCCCTACGGATGACCTGTTTTGATTATCAAATCTCATTAGGGGGGTTCCTCGATGAAAGGCCTGCGCAGAGACCCGGAACGCAGAGAAATCCGCCTGCTCCGACGGCGCGCGTCGCTCGACGGGGCGCGCGTGCTCGAGATCGGGTGCGGCTTCGGCCGGCTCACCCGGCGGTTCGCCAGCAGCACGCAGTCCGTCGTGAGTCTCGATTCGGCTTCGGACACGATCGCCCAGGCGTGCCGGCTGACCCCGGCACGGCTGCGGAAAAACGTCCGGTTTGAGATTGGTTCCGCCGAGACGTTGAGTTTTCGGGATCACTGCTTTGACGTGGCGATTCTCTCCTGGTCCCTCTGATGAGTCGCCCCAAAGGGCATGGGGCATGCCCTGGAAGAGATTCATCGAGTCCTGACTCCGCAGGGGATCGTTGTCGATATCCATCCGAATCGACCGGCGGACACCCGCAATCGTCTTGTCGCACGGCCTCAAGTCTATGGCATGACAGGTGGCCGGATGATCCTCGTCGGAGCGCTTCAGGATCGGACCTCGCATTACCGCGCTGCCGACCGGACGGTACAGCAGGCGTTGAGGCAGGGGCTGTTCATCCTCCTGAGTAGTGAGGCATTTCCCCATCGGTATTACTTTCGCACCCTGGCGGTCCTCGATCAGTACCTGGCCACCCAGTGGACCGCCGCCTCCATCGGCGCGTCGCTGCGACGGCGGCTCCAGGCGTTCCTGGGCGCACACCCACAGGCGCAGATCATGGTCGAAACGTCTGTTCGGATGAATGTGATGAGCCAACCATAGGAACCGTTGGAGGAATTGTCATTCCCGCGGAAGCGAATCCATCGCTTATGCCGTTCTTCAGCCATGATGGTCTTCATTTCCACTACTACGACACGGGCGAAGGCCTCCCGTTCTTCTTCCAGCACGGACTCGGCGGCGACGTGAAGCAGCCGGTGGGACTGTTTACCCCGCCCCCTGGCTTCCGGCTGCTCGCGTTCGACTGTCGCGGGCATGGGGAGACGCGCCCGCTCGGCGACCCGCACAAAATCAGGATCACCGCCTTTGCCGACGACTGGCTCGCCCTGATGGATCATCTTGCCATCGCGCGCGCCGTCATCGGCGGGATTTCGATGGGGGCGGCGGTCGCGCTGAATTTCACGTTGCGATTCCCGGATCGCGCGCTCGGCCTGATCCTCTCGCGTCCGGCCTGGCTGGATGGGCCCAATCGGAAGAATGTGTCGATCTACCACTCCATCGCACGACTGATCCGGGAGTCCGGTGCGAACGAGGGCCTTGAGCGCTTCAAGCAATCCGAAGCCTATCGTGAGGTCTTACACCAGTCTCCCGACGCGGCGCAATCCCTGGTCGGCCAGTTCGAGCAGACCCGCGCCGAGGAAACCGTCGTGAAGTTAGAGCGCATTCCGGCCGATGCCCCCAATCATGACCGGACGGAATGGCGCCGTATCACCGTCCCCACGCTCGTCCTCGCCAACCGGCAGGACCCTATCCATCCCTTCGAGTACGGCGAGGTCCTGGCGCGCGGGATTCCGGGCGCCGAGTTCGAGGAGATCACACCAAAGTCGGTGAGCAAGGAAGACCACGCGAGGGATGTGCAGAGGTGTATTGAAGAATTTTTACAACGGCACTCTGACACACATGGATTCCCGCTTGCGCGGGAATGACACCAGACGGTACTCGTCACTTGTCACTCGTCACTGCTCTTTCCCCACGCTTTTGAAAGGACTCCCCGTGCTCAAGTGCTCAACCTCTCTCTGGTCAGCCGACCTGGCGAACCTGGCCGCCGACATGGAACGCGTCGAGCCGTACTCCGAGCGGTTCCATCTCGACGTGGCCGACGGGCAGTACGTCAAGACCCTGCTCTTCTTCCCCGACCTTGTCAAGGCGCTGCGGCCGCACACCCGGCTGCCGTTCGAGGTCCATCTGATGACGACCGACCCCGTAGGATGGGTCGATCCGTTCGTCGAAGCGGGCGCGGACGGGATTATTTTCTGCTTCGATTCGGCCAGAGACCCGGCCGAGGTACTGTACGCGATCAAAGCGCACGGCAAGTACGCGGGCGTCTCCTTGCTCCTCACCGAACCGCTCGACCTGCTCGAACCTCACTGGGAGAACCTGGACATCGTGACGATCGTCGGGACGGCCATGGGAATTAAAGGGGCGTCGATGGACTCCTCCGTGCCCGATAAAGTCCGGAGAGCCCGCGCCCTCATCACCCGGCGCGGCCTCAAGACAGAGATCGAGGCCGACGGCGGCATCCGCCGGGAGACCGTCCCCCTCCTCCATGCGGCTGGCGCCGATTACATCGTGCCCGGCTCGCTGATGTTCCGGGAAGACCCGAAGGAGATGCGCCAGTGGCTCGCGTCCCTGTGACCCCTGAGCCGGTGTCCGATGTGCTCGGCCTCGGCTGCGTGGCGATCGACGACCTGCTGTACGTCGAGTCGTACCCCCCGCCTGATATCAAAATCCCCATCCTGCGGCACGACCGCCAGTGCGGCGGGCTGACGGCCACCGCCCTGGTCGCGGCATCCCGTTTAGGTTCAGCCTGCGCGTACGCCGGCGTCCTGGGGGACGATGAGCTGTCCGATTACGCCATCCAGCGCCTGAAACAGGAACGGGTTGATCTCACCCATCTCGTCCGGCGTCCGGAGGTCCGTCCGGTCCATTCGGTCATCGTCGTGGACACGACGCGCCAGACGCGCACGATCTTTTACGACCTGTACGGCGTCGTCGGGGCGGATGCGGCATGGCCGCCGGCGGCGGTCATCCGCTCGACACGGGTGCTGTTCGTCGATTATGTGGGGATGGAAGGGATGCTCCGGGCCTCACAGATCGCCCGCGAAGCCGGGATTCCCGTCGTGGCCGACCTCGAAGATGACCGATCGCCGTTCTTCGCGCGATTATTCGGCCTCATCGATCATCTGATCGTGTCCCGCGACTTTGCCGCACGCCTGACGGGAGCCTCTGATCCCGCTGCGGCAGCCATCCGCCTCTGGACTCCGGAGCGGCGGGTTGTCGCCGTCACGTGCGGGGCGGACGGCTGTTGGTACCTGACCAGGGCGCATCACGGCGTCCCTCAGCATCAGCCCGCGTACCCGGTCGAGACGGTCGACACGACTGGCTGTGGGGATGTCTTCCACGGGGCGTACGCCTCCGCCCTCGCGCGTGGGGTCGAGGTCGCGGAACGTGTTCGATTCGCATCCGCCGCGGCAGCCCTGAAGGCCACGCAGCCGGGCGGCCAGGCGGGGATTCCGACGCGGCCGGTCGTGGAGGGGTTCTTGAAATCAGTGACGAGTGACGAGGAAACGCCATGAAACCGGTTAGGGAACAGACGTTGTACTTGACACGGAATGGCTTTACTGGTACAATGGCGGAAGCGTCCGCCCGTCTCGTCGACCTCCGTCACTCAGTAGGGAACGCATGTTACCCATGCTGTCATTCCCGCGTCAGCGGAAATCCATCCTGCGTTTCCTGATCGTCCTGTGCACCGGATTGCCACCGTCCTTGACCGCCGCTGAGCCGGACTCCCTCCGCTGGTACGCCGGGGATACGCACATCCATACCGCGATTCATGCCGTCTCATCCATCGGCGAGCGGGTGGACGAAGGCCTTGCGGGTGGTCTCGACTGGCTGGCGATCACCCGTCATAAACGCTCCGGGGCGTTCTGGAAGGCGGATGAGGTCGATTCCGCGTTGGTGAAGCATGTTCCCCGGATCGCGCCCATCCTCGGCATGGAATGGGATGAGCCGCCGCAGTTAGGGGATGAGGATGTGGTTATCCTGGGAGCGAACCCCCAGGCTCCCATCCCGGATGATAGTCTCCAGGCGATCATCGACTGGGCAAACGCGGAAGGCGGGGTCTTCATCTTTGCCCACCCCAGTCCGTTTGTCTTCCAAAATATCCACCGATGGCACGGCTACACCGCGTTCGAGGGGTACTCCGGGCCGGCGTGGAACGCCGCGTGCGAGCCGGGCGGCGCGTGGGATGGGTTGTTGAGCGCCGGCTCCCGGCTCTTCATCGTCGGCGGCAGCGATAATCACGACCAGAAAGCTCTCGGACAGCGCGTCAAGACGTACGTGCTCGCCCGGAGCAACCGGCCGCAGGACATCCTCGACGCGATCCGGGCCGGACGGGCCTACGTGTCACAACGCGGCCTGATCCGCCTGGATTTCCGGGTGAACAACCGGGTGATGGGCGAGACGGTCTCGCTCTCCCAGCCGGACGTGGTCGTGACACTCTCCGTCCAGGCGAAAGTTCCTCTGACCCGCATCCAGTTGATCGGCAACGGGCGCGCACTCTGGTCAGCCACCCCCAATACCCCCTCGTTCGAGACTCAGCTTCATCTCCTGCTTCTATCAGACATCCGCTACATTCGACCGATCGTTGAGACGAAAGACACGAAGACGATGGGGAACCCGGTGTTCCTGGCGCGAAGCGGGGAGCCGGTCCGCGCGGCAGCCGTTCCGGACACAGCGAACACATTGTATCACTGGCATCGACTGGTCGACGTGGGGAAATCACTGGTGGGGACCGAACGGGCGGCGCTCACCCGTCTGCTCGCCCACCCAAACCCGACGGCCCGTCTGTACGCGGGGTACGCGTTGATCGAGCGGCACGATCCGCAACTCATGTCGATCCTCACCTCACTCGCCGCTGATTCGATTCCCAGAGTCCGCGCGTACGCGACGCGCATGCTCGCCGGACGGGCCGGGGCAGAAGACCTTCCGTTCCTTCGCCAGTTGATGCGCGACCAGGTCCCCGAAGTCCGGCTCTGGGCCGTGCGCGCGCTCGAACGGAGCGGAGCGCCGGAGACGAAGACGATCCTGATCGACATGTTAGACGACCCGGATGGCTGGGTCCATTTTGCCGCGATGGAAGGGCTGCTCGACCTGGCGAAGCAGGACAGCACGGTGCTCGACGACCTCACGGCGCGGGTGCGTGCCGGCCAGCTCAGCGCGGCTGAAGTCTTCCGGTGGGCCGGTGCCGTGAGCCGGAACACGATCATTTCCCTCCTCCGCGAGCGATCTACCCAGGGGACTATCAGTCAGAAGGACCTCTACCTGGCTCTCGAGCAGCTCGGCGCCTCCCCCGCCGCTGCGTACCAGTTCATCAGCAAGCGGACATCCGTCCCGCCCGTCCTCGACGGCCTGGTCACCGACCCGGCCTGGCGGAACACTGCGTCTGCTCTCACCCTCGTCCAGGACGATATGGCCGACACCCGGCCGTCCGAGACGCGCGCGCTCGTGAGCTACGACGACCGGGCGGTGTACGTCGCCGTCGTGTGCTCGACGGCCGGGATCGTCCCATTGGACGGCCGGGATGTCGAGTACGTGACGCTCGCATTCGACACGAACGATAACGGGAGCATCGACTACAGCTTCGAGATCGACCGGGACGGCCGGGTGTTCGGCTGGAAGGACGGAGTCGAGGACTGGCCGAAACCGCTCTCCGCCAAGATCGCTGAACGGAAGGGGCGGTGGAGTGTCGAGGTCGCCATCCCGTACACCACCCTTGAACGGGGTAGCCCTGCGGTCAACGAGGTCTGGGGGTTCAACATCGGCCACGGCGTCCGGGGGCGCAACACCCGGCTGACCTCGTGGGCGCCGACGCTCGGCCAACCGTCGAACGCGCGCCGGTACGGGAAGTTGGTGTTTGGGAAGTAAAAAAACAGTGATCGGTGGTCGGTAGTCGGTGGTCGGTTAAAATAAGGAGGTCTGCATGGCTGAGGAATCCATCCGCGCACCGGAGAACCGATTTGAGCTGGAGACCGAACTGGCACGTGACCTCGGCCTGCTCGGGGCGACGACGGTCATCATCGGGGGGATCATCGGCTCCGGCATCTTCGGCGCGCCCGCCGGCATCGCCAAACAGCTCGGCTCGCCCGGTCTGATGATGCTCGTGTGGGTCGTCGGGGGCATCCTGTCGTTCTGCGGGGCGGTCTGTTTCGCCGAACTGGGGGCGATGATGCCCCGGACGGGCGGACAGTTGATCTACCTCCGGCAGGTCTACCCGCCCATCATCGCGTTCCTCTACGGCTGGACCGAAGCGTTCCTCATCCAGACGGCGGCGATGTCGGCCATCGCGTTTATCTTCACGAGTTACCTGGGGTACTTTCTCCCCTCCATCTCCCCTGACAACCCGCTCGTCACGGTCGGGAGCTACGTGTTCTCCACCCAGCACGCGGCCATGCTCGTCAGTATCATCTTTCTCGGGGCGGTCAACTACTTCGGGGTGCGGTTCGGCGGGTTCGTCCAGAACCTGTTCACGATCTCGAAGGTGATTGCCTTAGGTGGGCTGGTGTTGCTGGTGATCGCCATCGGGGGAGAGTGGGGACACTTCAGGCCGCTCTTCCCGGAGAACCCACGGCCGGACCTGGCGGGCGCGTTCGGGGCGTCGATGATCGGGGCGATGTTCGCGTACAACGGCTGGCACAACGCGAACATGGTGGCCGGGGAGATCAAAGACCCGCGCCGGATGCTCCCGCGCGCGATCATCATCGCCCTGTCGATCTGCACGGCCATCTACTTAGCGGTCAACTGGTCGTACCTGTACGTCATGACGATCGAGGAGATCGCCACCTCCCCGCGCATCGCCGCCGACGTGGCCACGAGGCTGATCGGGCCAATCGGAGGCTCGCTCATCTCAGCCGCGGTCATGATCTCGACGTTCGGGACGATCAACGGCGGGATGCTGGCCGTGCCCCGGATCAGCTACGCGATGGCGAAGGAAGGGCTGTTCTTCAAGTGGCTGACCTACGTCCATCCCGTCTACAAAACCCCGTCGCGCTCGATCATCGCCATCACCGTCTGGGGAGCGATCTGGACGTTCCTCGGCGATTTCCAGGCGATCATCGACTCGTTCGCGTACTCGATGTACACGTTCTACATCCTGACCGTCATCGCGTTGTTCATCCTCCGGCGCAAATACCCGAACGTGGAGCGTCCGGTGAAGACCTGGGGGTACCCGATTACCCCGATCATTTTCCTGGCCATCGCCACCTGGTACGTCGGCACAGTCCTGATCTTCAAGACGTGGGAATCATTGCCGGGGCTCATCTTCCTGGCTGCCGGGCTGCCGATGTATTTTATCTGGTTCAGGAAGACAAAGTAGGGGTTTGGGATTCGGGGTTCGGGGTACGGGAAAGAAACAGATACTCTCATGCCATGCCCTCATCATAAGGAGTCTGTATGCACGATCACACCGTCACTCTCCCCGTCGCCGCGTGGGGGCAGACCACCACGCTCGACCTTTCATTCCCCGAAGACTGGACAGTCACCTGTTGCCGGATGGCTGGACACGACGCGCCCGGCCTGAGCGACGACCAGATCCGCGCCGCGCTCGCCAGCCCGCTCAGCACCCCGCGTCTGAGCGAGATGGCCCGTGGGAAGAAGCGCGTCGCCATCCTGTTCGATGACCTGACCCGGCCGACGCCCGCTTATCGAGTCGTCCCGTTCGTCCTGGAGGAACTCCGTCGTGGCGGGATCAACGACGATCAGGTCCGGTTCATCGCGGCGATCGGGACGCACGCGCCGATGCCACGTTCTGAGCTCGTGAAGAAATTGGGAGAGGACATCGTCGAGCGGTTCCCGGTCTACAACCATAACATCTACGACAACGTCGCGGAAGTCGGTGTCACAAGCTACGGGACTCCTGTCTTCATCAACCGGGAGGCGGCCTCATGCGACCTGAAAGTCGGAATTGGCGGCATTCTTCCATACGGCCAGAAACACGTGTATAACGGAGGAGGAAAAATCATCCTACCGGGGATCTCCGGGATAGAAACGATCGTTGATTACCACGTGAAGGTGTATGAGCGGATAAAAGATTTCTCGTTCGACCCCCGGGTAGTGGAAGGAATCCCGCCGTACCGAGTGAACCTGGAAGAGGCGGCCCGGCTCGCCGAGCTGGACATGAAGGTCGACCTGGTGCAGAACAACCGGAAGGAAGTGGTGGGGTTGTTCGCCGGGGATTTCATCCAGACTCACCGGACGGGCTCTCAATGGGCAAGATGCATCTACACCACGCCAGTCGCCCCTCCATCCGATGTTGTCATCCTCAACTCGTATCCGAAGGAAGATCAGCCGTTGGTGGGGCTCTGGGTGGCGATCCAGTCGGTCAAGCCGGGCGGCGATATCGTGATTTTTTCGCACAGCACGAACGGGATCGCGCACGTCCACTACCTGTTCGGCCGCTTTGGCGACGGCTTCGGCGGGCCGGGCTGGTCGCCGGGCCGGCATTTCCAGGCCGCCGAGGCGCGTCGCGTCATCTTCTGCTCCCCATACCTGTCGAAGGCGGACATGGACAACTACAGTCCGGAGCGAGTGACGTTCTGCAAGTCGTGGAATGAGGTAAGGACGCTTTTAGAGCGGGAACGGAATGGGCAGACATCGGTGGCGATTTACCCGTACGGGGCGCTCCAGACGGTGTAAGGGCGAACGATGCGTGATGAATGAAAGCCTGTCTGACATGACTCATCCCACCGATTATCTCACTGAAGAACTCGACCTGGATTCCCGTTTCCGCGGGAATGACAAGACAACGTCTCTCGTCAATTCTCCCAGAAAGGAGATCGTGTCATGAAATCGGTCTTGTTCGTACGAGGTGGATGGCCAGGACATGAGCCGGTACAATCTCAAGAGTACTTTATCCCCTTCATGCGGGAGCAAGGGTACAATGTGGAGATATCCGATACCCTCGACGTGTATCTCGACAAGGCCAGGATGCACGCCCTGAACCTGATCGTGCAGACGTGGACGATGGGGACGATCACCGGCGAGCAGGAGAAGGGGTTGCTCGCCGCCGTCGAGAGTGGGGTGGGGTTCGCCGGCTGGCACGGAGGGATGGTGGATGCGTTCCGCAACAACACCGCGTATCAGTTCATGACGGGCGGGCAGTGGGTCGCCCATCCGGGGAACGTCATCGACTACGCAGTCAACATCATCAACCATGACGATCCGATCACGGCGGGGATTCCGGATTTCATGATGCACTCTGAGCAGTACTACGTGCATGTCGACCCGAAGAATGAAGTCCTGGCCACGACCACACTCAGCGGGGAGTACGCGCCGTGGACCGCAGGCTGCGTCATGCCGGTCGTCTGGAAGAAGGGATGGGGCGCGGGGAAGGTGTTCCACTGTACGTTAGGCCACGTCGCCAAAGATTTCGATGTCCCTGAAGCCCGTGAGATCGTCAAACGCGGCCTGCTGTGGGCGAGTAAATAACCTTATGTTCCGGATTTGTCGTCATTCCCGCGAAAGCGGGAATCCATTTTTCTTTGTTCTCTGCTGGAGGTCTATGATGAAACGACAGGTGTTCTTGCTGACTCTTCCCTGTCTCGCTGTCTGGTTCTCTACGTTGCTCTTGCCCTCATCCAACCTCCAGGCCCAACAAGGGGTCCCCGACGCGGCGCGGGTCGGGTTCGAGGCGATCTCCGCACAGAACCTGCGCGCCGTCCTCACCTACCTGGCCGGGCCGGAGTTCAAGGGGCGCGGCAACGGGACGGAGAGCCTGCAGATGGCGGGCGCCTACATCACCAGCGAGTTCGCCCGTGCCGGCCTCAAGCCCGCCGGGGATGACACCAGCTACTTCCAGCACTTCCGCATCTACACCGTGCGTCCGGCCAGTAACGGGAATGCCCTGGTCGTGAAACAAGGAGGCGTCACCCGCACCCTGGTCGCCAACGCGGACTTTCTCTCCGCTCAGGTCTCGGCTAACGCCAGCGCGGACGGCGGACTCGTCTTCGTCGGGTACGGCATCTCCGCGCCGGAACTCGGCTATGACGACTACGCGGCCCGGAAGGGGGAATGGGTGAGCGGCCGCATCGCGGTCGTGCTCGGTGGAGAGCCGCAAGAGAAGGACCCGAAGAGCGTGTTCGAGGGACTAGCCGGGACGGATTATGCACGGATCGATACCAAAGCTCGGAATGCCCAGGCACACGGCGCGGTCGGCCTGATCGTCATCACCAAGACCAAAGACCGGGATGAAGCGCTGCACGACGTCCTGACCGTCCCGACCGGGTACCGTCCGGATGCCATTACCCGCGAGAAGCCGATGATGCTGTTGACCGCCCCGGACCCGATCACCATCCCGGTCGTCACCCTGCGTGCGGATGTGAGCCAGACGCTGCTCAAGGATGAATTGGGCAAGGTCAGACCCTCCGCGGAAATCGAGCAGGAGATCGACCGAACGCTCAAGCCGGTGACGTTCCCTTTAAGCGGCACAACAGCTACCCTCTCCGTCAACCTTGAACGTGACGTGATCCCGACGCGGAACGTTATCGGCCTGCTCGAGGGGACGGACCCGCAATTGAAGAACGAGTACCTCGTCATCGGCGCCCACTACGACCATGACGGCGAAGGCCGCGGCCAAATCTGGGCGGGCGCGGACGATGACGGCAGCGGGACGACCGGTCTGATCGAGCTGGTCAGAGCGTTCACGACGAACCCGATCAGGCCGAAACGTTCGATCCTCTTCGCCGCGTGGAGCGCGGAAGAGAAGGGACTGCTCGGCTCCTATTCCTACACGTACAACCCCAGGCGTCCGCTCGACCAGACGGTGGCGATGCTCCAGATGGATATGATCGGGCGTAACGAGGATCATCCGGCGACTCCGAATTCTGATTATACCGAGGAAAAAGACGAGGTCAACGGGAACATGCTCAACATCGTCGGCTCGAAGTTCTCCGACGACCTCGGCCGGATCGTCCGCGAGCAGAACCGCGCAGTCGGCCTCGACCTGAAGTACCGGTATGACTTCGGGGTACAGAACCTCAACCGCCGGAGCGACCAGTATCCCTTCCTCAAGAAGGGCATTCCGGCGATCTTCTACTTCACCGGTCTCCACCCCGACTACCACACCCCGCGCGACACCCCGGACAAGATCAATTATCCCAAGATGGAGAAAGTCGTCCGGCTGGTCTACCTGACGGCATGGGATGTGGCAAACAGCGAGACGCGCCCGCGCTATCAGCGTCCGACGAACACGACGACGGAGGTGCTGGTGCCTCCGAAGCCAGCAC